>CANICR010000028.1 GCA_947466405.1 Chitinophagaceae bacterium
AAGAACCAACTGACAAGCTTCGCCAATAGTCATGAAATACCTTACCATGTCAGGATGTGTAACAGTTACCGGACCTCCCATTTCAATTTGTTTTTTAAAAAGTGGAACTACAGATCCATTAGATCCTAAAACATTTCCAAATCGAGTTGTAACAAATTGAGTAATATGATTCTCAATTGAAAATGCTTGAATTACTAATTCAGCCAATCTTTTGGTTGCCCCCATTACACTCGTAGGATTAATAGCCTTATCCGATGATATTAAAACAAATTTTTCAACATTATACTTAATGGCAAGTTTTGCTAAACTTATAGTAGCAAAAAAATTTGTTCTTACAGCTTCCCAAGGAAATTGTTCCATTAATGGCACATGCTTATATGCCGCTGAATGATAAATAAAATTAGGTCGATATTTTATAATAATATTCTCTAAAATTTGTTCATTTCGAATATCTGCAAGAATAAAATGAAAATGAATTAAAGGGAATTTTGACTTCATTTCTTGCTCTAACTCAAACAAAGCACTTTCGGAAAAATCTATACAAATTATTTTATTCGCCTTATGTATGGAAAGTTTTCTTACAATTTCACTCCCAATTGATCCGGCAGCACCGGTCACCATGGATATTTTTTGCTTCAACTTATTCGCAATGTGTTCGTCGAATAGATTGATTGGCGCTCTATTCATTAAATCATTAATATCAATATTGGAAAGTTTATCTAAATTAAATTCTACTCCAAAAAAAGAATTTATAGATGACATTTCTCTAATTCTTATATTGAGCGGGATAATACTTTTCAGAAAACTAGATTTAACTAAGGGGTTGAGGGAATTATTAGCAATAATAATTTCTATGATATCATTTTTATTTACAAGTTCTTGAATTGATTTAGAGGCGTCAATCACTTTTATGCCTCCAATATAACGATTGATTTTTAGAGGATCGTCGTCTAGAAAAGCAACTATTTTATACTCCCCATGATATGTTGAATTAATTGATTTTTTAATAAATACGCCTAGTTCCCCGGCTCCATAAATCAGTATATTTTTTTGAGCCTTTATACTTTTAGAATTATTATAATAGAAATACAAATAATTTATTAAAAATCTTGAGCCTACTATATAAATTGAGGTAATAAAAAAACTTACTAAAAAAATCTCTGGCTTTAAAAAATGTTTTGTTGGAAAAATTACATCCAGGATAAGATTTAATACATGAATACTCGCAACAATCAAAATCATGTTTAAATAATCCCTACTATTAAAAAATCTGATTACTTTCCTGTATACACCAAAACCTAACCATGCAATAATTCCTAATATAATTTGAATAATTGAAAAATATATAATCGTATGAATTGGGAAAGTATTGATTGATAAAATTCTGTAGTTTACCATTAATGCTGACAAAAAACCAAACAAAATCAACAACTGATCTCCTATAAGTACTAACTGAGCTGGACGTATTGATTTTAAGAGGCGTTTTTTCATTTTATAATACTAATAATAATTATTTTAATAATGACTATACTATAATGACTTTTTAATAATGGTAACAATATTCTCTATTTTATTATCATCAATATTTGATCCACTTGGTAAACATAATCCCAAATTGAATAATTTATCTGATACCCCATTAATATACGATTTGCAATTCGAAAAAATAGGCTGTTGATGTAGCGGCTTCCATAGTGGCCTTGATTCAATATTGTGGCGTTCAAGCTCTACCCTAATTTGTTCGTTCATTGCAGACCCAAAAACTTTTTCGTCAAATACTATCGTTGTTAACCATCTATTAGAATAACTATTTAATGGTTCATCAATGAAGCGAATACCCTTTATCCCCTCTAAACCACTTTTGTAAATCTCAAAATTTCTTCTTCTTTTTTCAACTCTTTTTTCCAATACCTCCATTTGACCTCTACCAATGCCCGCACAAATGTTACTCATCCTATAATTATACCCTACTTCTTTATGTAAATAATAGGTAGCTGTTTCCTTGGATTGAGCTGATAGATGTCTAACTTTTTTTATAATATTTTCATCATCAGAAAGAAGTGCACCACCACCACTTGTTGTTATTATTTTATTTCCATTAAAACTCAAGATTCCGATTTTACCAAATGACCCACATTTTTTATTTCCATAAGAGCTGCCAAGGGCTTCAGCAGCATCCTCAATAATCGGAATGTCGTATTGCGTTGCAATTTTTAGAATTTCAGTCATTTTTGCTGGCATGCCATATAAATGAACAATAATGATTGCCGCTGGCTTTTTCCCTTTTGATATACTTTCTAAAATCGATTTCTCCAATAATTCCGGATCGATATTCCAGGTATTTTCCTCACTATCAATAAATACAGGATTAGCTTTTATGTAGCAAATTGGAAAGGCAGATGCAGCAAATGTAAAACTCTGACACAAAACAATATCATCCTCTTTTACTCCAAGTGCAATAAGGCCTAAATGCAAAGCGGCCGTGCCAGAACTTAAAGAAACGGCACCTTCAACCCCAATATATTCAGTTAGCTGATTTTCAAATTCATTAACGTTGGGTCCTAATGGAGCTACCCAATTTGTAAGAAAGGCTTCGTTGACATACTCTTTTTCTTTGTCTCCAATATGTGGTGAAGAAAGCCAAACCTTTTCCAAGATATTATTTTTAGGATATGAGTTCTATTTGCCAATGCGTAACTTGTTAAAGTTAATAAAAAAGATTATCAAAATGATTTGTATTTGAAAAAATATGTTTAAATAAGTATTATTACTTAATCATTACATAAAATCACAAATGGTAAACTATTTCTACTAATAAAATCATATTTAAAGGGAACCTTAGCCTTTAAAAGGCTCAACGGTTGCATGACCTTCTGCATTTATTCCTTCTGATATGATAATTTTTTTTATAGTAAGTAAAACTATCTTCAGATCTAAGCATAAAGATTGATTTTCTACATACCAAACATCATACTCAAACTTCTGATCCCATTTTAATAAATTACGACCTTTGATTTGTGCCCATCCTGTTATGCCTGGTTTTACAAGATGACGTTTTCTTTGCTCAATAGAATAGAGTGGTAAATATTCAACCAATAATGGCCTTGGGCCTACAATACTCATATCTCCTTTTAATACATTAATTAATTGAGGGATTTCATCAAGCGACAATTTTCTCAAAAATCTCCCCGTTTTAGTTAGTCTTTTTTCATCAGAATCCATGTGTTTAGCAAAATGCTTCTTATCTAACATGGTTTTAATCTTGATTAAATTAAACGGCCTTTCCTTGAATCCAATTCTTTGTTGAATAAAAAAGAAGCTTCGATGACCGGTAACAAAAAGCAAAATAATGACAACTGCAACAATTGGAATTGAAATTATTAATCCAATAATAGAAAAAATAATATCTAACCCTCTTTTGAAATATGCTTTATAAAAATTATTCATGAAATCGAATTAAGAAAAGTCTTTATTTTCTGTACTGTTTATCATTAAACGATTAGCAATTTCATTCATTGTTAAACTCTGAAATCCATATTGTTTATTTAGAATAATATAATGATTAACTATCTTATTCAACTCCTCTAAACATTCTAATGGATGATTACCAAAATTATGAGGGTGCCACCAAAGATGGTAACAAGATCCGAATTTTGCTGCCGAAGTCATTTCATTTAATATTCTATTTAATTTCAACTTATTGATAATCGAAAAACGCGGTATCCAAGGCTTATATAGTCTGCTTGCAGGCAATTGAATTGGGCTAGCCTGTGCGTTTATTTCTTTTAAGTATACTTTTTTTTGCGGAATGATTTTCAAATACGCATCTACTGTTCTACATAATTTTCTGAAGAATGTCGACTTTGCAACTGGTGACCAATACCAAACATCGGGATTGCTTCGAATAGACGTTATTCCTAATTTATTACATAAAGGCAAATATTCTTTATTGAATTGATTACGAGGAAATACAAGCGATTTAATTTCAATATTATTTTGCAAAGCTATTTTTTTTGCAATGGTAATATCTTCAAAGAATTGCTCTTGACTTTGCCCTTGCTCAAGACAATAGTAATGGCTATAAGTATGCGTACCAATTTCTTGATGCTTAGTATTTTTTATTAACTCGATTAATGCTGGCGCAAAATGAAATGGATCATCTTCCGAATGGAAATTATTTTTTTCTATCCAATCGTAGACTGAAACTTTACTATCAAGATACTTAGGAAGATTCAATGGTTTATTTTTTTCCCACTCATCAATATTTTTATTAAAAAGCATTCCAACTATTGCCCAAGTTGCATGAATATTGTGCTTTTTAAAAATAGAGAGCATTTCAGGAATTGCTTTTCTAGTATTTAAAAAATATTGCTGATGGTCAGTGGTTAACTCCTTCTTTGATTCTATGCAACCCCAGTGAAGTTCAAAATCTATCGAAATAACAAAAGTTCCTTGTTCTAACATAAACATAAATAATTTACCTTGGCTTAGTCATCAATTTACGACTGTTAATTTCATTTTTATCACTTCGTGCTTTAATATAAAGCAAAAATAAAAATGGCATGAATTGCGTTTTCTGTCTCATAGCTATTCCCAAATTTCCACTGACTTGAGATAATATTAATGAGCCAAATAGAAAAATAAAAAACCAGCTTCTGAAAAGCCCATTCCAATTTAACCAGTTTTTAAATAGTCTTAGCATTAGATAAAAAAACATAAAAAGACAAAATGCATTTTCAAAAGATGTGATAAATCCAAGTAAGCCTAAACCATCAAAAAATAATGGTCTAAACCAAAATGTAAACAACTTAAAAAATAAATTATAGTTTTGGAGATCTACTCCGGAATTCGCATGAGATAATTCAGTGGCTCGATGAATCAATATAGAAGATGATGTTATGTCAAGAGAGTCAGTATCTGTAATCTTTAATACACTGCCGCTTAAAAAGACGAATGCGATAACTGTTGATATGGAAATCAGCCATTTATAAAATGCTTTTATCCCGATATTAGTTAGAAAAACACCAATCCCAATTCCAAGAATTATAGCCAGTAAAATATGTGATCTTACCATGTAAATTATTGAAGCTCCTATTATGATATATACTACTCTTTTATTAAACCTGCTTAAACCAAAAGTAAATAATCCAATCCCGAAAATCATTAAGCTTCCTTTACCTAAAGATGATGTCCAAAAATGTAAATTTGGCAATAAAAAAAGATACCCAATCAGTCCGAATCCACTATTGTTATTAATTGAACTGATATTCTCTATACCTATTATGTAAAATAAAACAATGCCAATATACCCCAGATAAGAAAAAATAATCATGACAGATAGATAAGACAAATTCAGTCCGTTGATGAAAGGCCAAGCTACAAATCCAACAAATTTCGTTCCATTTTCAAATAACGAGAACCAATCTTCGACGGAAGCAGTTTTATTGTAATAACCAAAGGAATCGGACCTTGCATTTAATGTGTATAGTAGATAAGCTATAGTTAATACGAAATGAAGCGCAAAAAGCACCCACAGATAATTTGCAGAATTGATTCTAAATGTACCTGCAAAAGATTTAATGAAAAAAGCATTAAATAACAGTATCAATAAGATTACTAAAACTATTTCCATTTCTTAGAATAATTCAATTGAGCCAATTGAAGGCGACCAATTATTAAAATGATTAAAATTGAAACTACTTTTTTTTGCTAGACTTCTTAAAGTGATTTTAGGCCCCCTTTTAAAGGGACCAAAAAAACCAAATGGGTTATTCTTTTTTTGCAGTGATAAAAACGAACAAGAAAAAAAGAGAGGCCTAACCTTTTTTATTAATTCATTCAGGGCTTTTTTCAAATCTTTTTCTTTTGCTTCATCTTCAATCCATAATTCACATACCCTAAGTTCAATATAGCCATTTGTTTTCTTGAACCTGAATATCATGCCAAAATCTCCAGGTTTTATTATAGATCCATATTTTGTTACGGGGCAATCAACATATCGCCATTTTAAGTAGGAGGGATTGATCCCAGTATGAAAATTTTTTTCTGAAATATCAACTTTCCAATTAGAACTTAACCCATTAATTGATTTACCTATTTCATACTCTTCATAAAAATGATTCAATTTTTCTTCTACATATCTTTTTGGCCATAAACTTCCCACTCCAATAAATATGGGCATTCTTCCAATGTAACTCCATCCCATTTTAAGATAGCCATTCATGCTAATTGGATTGGGTGAATTAAAAACCAACTCAACTCCTTCTTCACGACACTCATTAACTGCCTGCATCGTTAACGTTTTAAAAATACCCTTCCCTTGATAGTCTGGAGAAGTGGCCGTATCTACGGCTCTTACAGATAATATTTCTTGATTTTTTTTTACCCATTTCCAGTACATGAATGCCCTTATCCCTATTATCTTATTCTTTTCTTTTGCTAATAATATTTTTGATGGACCAAATGGATTATTAAAATGTTTCCAAATAAAATATTCTTCCGTTTTTGGTAAAAGCTTTTCTCCCAAGCTTGTTTTAAGTAAGCTGATAATTTCAGGAACATCTTTTATTTGAGCACTCACGATTTCCATTTACTTGTTTATTGATAAAGATTGATAAATCAATTCTATTTGATTAGTCATGTTATTTATGCTATACCTTTCCTCCACTCTTTTTCTAGCCCTTTGTCCATAATTAATTATCTCCTGTGGATTTTGAATTAAATATGCAAGCGGGTCTTCTAGTTTTTCCCAATTATAAACACCTTCTATAAACCCATCTATTCCATTCCTGATCACCTCTTTCACTCCCCCAGCATTGGTTGAAACTATTGCACAATTCATACTCATCGCTTCTAATAAAGCGATAGGTAATCCTTCAAATTCAGATGTCATCATAAATACATCAACAGCAGAAAGCCATGGAATTACATTTGTTTGTAAACCAGGAAAAAATATATACTTCTCCATTTTTTCTTCTTTCAAATGGCTTAATATCTCGGCTTTTAATAAGCCATCGCCAATGATACAGCCTCTTATATGAGGGAACGATTGGTGAGCTTTTTTAAATACAGTTATCCATTCTTTTATACGTTTTTGAAATCTAAACACAGCAACAGTTCCAATAATGATACAGTCGGCATCAATACCATATTCATTTCGGATTTCTATTCCTTTTTTTTCATTCCTTTTAAATTCGTTTACATTCACACCATTGTTAACTATCACAATTGGTATACTAGGTTTTATAGCTTGTTGAATTGAATTTGCTACCTCTTCAGAAACAGCAATAGCTATACTTTGCCAATTAAAGGTAAGTTTATTGAAAAACTTAGTAATAGGGTGATACCTTTCCTGCACATTGTGTTCTGTATATACTAGTTTTATTTTCGAATATTTAAATATTGCTCTTCCTAATATTCCCGCCCATGGTAAATGGCAATGCACCAAATGGATGTCGTTCTTTTTGATGTATCTGACAACGCTTAATATTTTTAAAAAGATAGTTATATTATTTTTTGCAGAAAATCGATTTACTATACCTCCTTCTTTTTTTATTCCTTCTACCATTTGATCTTTCCACGGTATGAAATAGATATAATGAAATTCAAAAAGGTTTTTATCATGCACTTTTAATGTTTCCTGCAATAGTGTTTCCGCCCCACCTCTACCCAGAGATTTAATAATATGTAGGACTTTTAATTTTGACATTTAGACGAACGTGAGATAAAAATTTAAAGTTGTTTTTCAAGCCACTGTTTATACTTTATTAAACCTTCATTAAGAGATGTTTGTGGATTGTAATTTAATTTTTCATTTGCTTTGGTAATATCAGCCATTGTATAAGCAACATCTCCAGGCTGTTCAGGTAAATAATTTATAATTGCGTTTTTTTCGAACACCTCTTCTAACATGGACACCATTTCACTTAATGAAACTACTTTATTGTTTCCTAAATTAAACACCTCGAATAATGATTGATTATAATGAAGTGCTTTATATATACCATCAACTATGTCGCCAACATATGTATAATCTCTCTTTGTGGTTCCATCGCCATAAAAATCAATTGGTTCTCCTTTTAATATCTTTTTGCTAAATAAATTAATTGCCAAGTCGGGTCTTTGCCTTGGGCCAAACACTGTAAAAAAACGTAATGAAAGAAATTGTATGCCATATAAATGACTATATACATGTCCTAATAATTCGCATGACAGTTTTGTGCTTGCATAAGGACTAATAGGTTTTAAAAGTTCATCACTTTCTTTCCATGGAAAATTATCATTTATTCCATAGACACTACTGGATGATGAGAATATGAATTGTAGAATATTTTTTCTTTTTGCAAACTCTAATAAATTTTGTGTGCCTTCTACATTTGTTTTATAATAAGCAATTGGGTTATTGATAGATGGCCTTACCCCTGCCTTTGCTGCCAAATGAATAATGGCCTTATACGCTTCTTTTTTCAAATTTTGATCTAGTGCATTACTATCCACAATATCAATTTCTAAAAATGTCACATCTGGATTTGAAATAAAAGACGCAATGTTTTTTTGTTTAATTTCTTTTGAATAAAAAGAATCGAAATTATCAATTATTGTGACTGCAAAATTATGTTCTAATAATAATTCTACAAGGTGGCTTCCAATGAAACCGGCACCTCCAGTTACAATTATATTCTCCTTTTTAATTAGCATTGCTTTAAATTAAGGATATTTCAAGTGAGCTTTAGTTATTCTACAAAAGCAATAAACAATCACTAGTTTTATAAAGTATTCTTTTCTTTCTTACTTTCTTTTTTTTCACTTATATAGCTTGAATAATAACCATAACCATATTTGCGTTTATAATAATAATAGCCGTACTTATACCCAAAGTATCCGCTGTTTTTAACCCCATTAAATATCAGTCCCACACTTTTAAAAACCCCGTTATCTACCCATTCATTTATTTCTAAAATCTGATCACTTGTTGTTTGATTGAACCTTGTAACCATGAGTACTAAATCAGCCCAAGTGCCCAAAATTTGAGCGTCCGCTACAATTCCAAAAGGAGGGGTATCAACAATCACAACATCGTAATTATTATCTAAGTACTCTTTTAATGTGTTCATGTAGCTTGTCGAAATCAATTCTTGAGGGTTAGGCGGAACGGGTCCTGAAGGAAAAAAGTCAAGTTGCTCATTTTTATCTTGAAAAATATTTATTTTAATTTCCTCCGGGGTATACTTTCCAACTAACAATCCAGTAAGACCAATACTTTTTTCTTTAAGATTAAGTGCTGCAGATATTTTTGGCCTTCTTAAATCGAATTCTAACAAGGCCACTTTTTTACCTTGTACAGAATAACTTTTCGCAACATTCATGGAAAGAAACGATTTCCCTTCTCCACTTACACTTGATGTTAATAAAATATAGTTTGTCTTTTTCTTTGGATCTAAATAGAAATTAACATTCGTTCGCAGTGACCTAATTTGTTCGCCAAACATAGATCTATTATTGCCTCCAATTACAAACGGAAATGATTCAAAAGTATCGACCTGTTCTAATTCTGCAAGAATTGGAATATTAGAAATAGACTGCAATACTTTTTTACTAACGATTTTTCTGTTTGAAACTTCCTTTATAAAACCAAATATTATAGGAAGTAGCATCCCTATTACTATTGATATCAACAATATTGATGATCTGCTTGGTTTAACAATTGCATTAGACTCCAAAGGAGGATATATTATTTTAGTATTAACACTAATTGAAGCCCTTGCAATTAATGCTTCTTCTCTTTTATGAAGCATAGTTAAATAAAGATCTCTTTTTATATCTTGAAATCTTGTCTTATCAATCATTTCTTTTTCTAGAACAGGCACCCCTAATAATGCAGCCCTAGCTTCTTCATCTTTTTTCTGATAAATATTTTTTAATACTTTTAAATTGACCTTAATGTTGTTCAATTGATTATCCATGTTGCTTCTTAATTCGGCAATATTTTTATCTAAGGATTTTATTGCCGGATTAATGTCTTGTGCCACTAATGACATTTTTTCTCTTTGAAGTCTTAGACTTTGAAACTGTTTACACAAGTCTGGAAGATTTGATTTCTCAAGTCCAACATAAGACAAATCTGAATCTCTGAGTTTAGGATTATTGATAAATTCTTCTACAGCTTTAATAGTTGCTTCCTGTATTTCTATTTGAAATATCTCAGAACTGCTGCTATTTATTGAGGAAATATATGGTGCTGCAAGAGATTGATTTTCTCCACCTATTCCAATTTTGGCTTTAAAATTTAATAAATTTATTTCTATTGAATCCAAATCCTTGCTTAATGGATCAAGCCTATTATCTATAAATTCAACTGTTTTTGTATACTTAATCGTCTTTTCCTGTTCGATGATTTGCTTCTGCATTTCAATTAACCAATTTAAGATATCTATAGCCCTTTCGCTACATTGGTCAGAGTAATTGATAGTTATCGCATTACTTGTTTTAGATTCGGTCACAACGATATTTCTACTTAAAGAAAAAGCCAAAAATGATTTATCTTCATTATAACAATAAATCGGATTAGAGGAAGTTATTTTTTTAAAATTATGAATAATTATGCAGTTCTTTTTTATAAAAAAAGGCTTATCCCACTTTGCTTCCCCAACAATATTTCCTGAAAAAAATTTAAACCCATCTTTATTGGGTATGATTGAAAAATTTATCAATGCTGGTTTTTCATTGCCAACTTTTACTAATTCCCATCTTATTATCCCATAATAATCTTTGCTTTTAAATTTTCCCTGAGATTCAGAATGATATTGTAATCCCAATGAATCAATAATTTGTGCAGCAATTGTCGGAGATTTAAAATACTCAATCTTATCATTAATCTTACTTTTCGAATTCACAAAAATATTCATCAAAGAAATATCATCATCGTTTTCCAATGCTATACTGGTCGAAATTGTATAAATAGGTGTTACATAGCGTAAATAAATACTACCAATTGCATAACCTATTAATCCAAATAATAACACAAACGGCCATAAATATAAAATCCTCCTGAAGTCTATATTCATTATAGGATTTTTGGGAGAAGCTGTTGCATTGTTTTGAGTTTTACCTACCCCTTCCCATATATTATTTTCCGCATTTCCCATACCTATAGCTTAATACTTTTAATTGTTAATAATAAAGCCAAAATAGATCCTAACATGGTAACCAATGCTCTTAATGGACTTCCTGTATTGAATATATTTGCACTATACCTATTTGGTTTTATGTATAAAAAATCGTTGCTTTTTAAATAATAATATTCTGATTCGAAAATCTTTTTGCTATTTAAATTTACTTTAGCAAAATACCTTTTTCCACTATCCTCTCTAATAATCCAAACATCATTTTTATAGTCGTATGGATCTATATTAGGCATCTTACTAATTACCTCAAAAATGGTTAATCTTTCATTTTCTACTGGAACAAAACCACCACCTTTCCCTGTCAAATAATTAATCTCACCATCAAAGGAAACGTTGATGAATAAATCTTTATAGTAATAGCTAAGTTTTTCTTTTAATAAAGTAGCCGATTCGTCTGTTGTTAACCCCGCCAAATTTACCTTCCCTAAAATCGGGAAATCTATAGCACCATCAAGATTTACCAAATATCCATTTTTTACTCTATTGATGGTATTACTAACATTATTACTAATATTTCCATAAGGATTTAAATAGGTGATAATTGAAGGATCCGGGGATGTTACTAATATGTGAAGCCTATCATTTGGCTTAACCAGATGTGTATTATAATTTTTCGATGAAGATAATTGCTGAATTCCTGGAACTTGGTCGTTGAAATAATATAGTTTTTTACGAGAGACACAGGAAGTAAGAAGTGATAATAACACAAAAATTATCAAGTATATTCGATGATTATTCATAAGATTATTAGATAATTTAATCAATTATGTTAGGGCTGCCTGACACCCAATCTAATTAATGAACGTAAAAAAGATAAACAAAGGTAATTTAAGGCACCCCTTTTTCTCTAATTTAATAAATATATACTTTATTATAATATCATTCTAATTTCTAGTGATTTTTATATTTCCACATATGCAATTATTATTACAAGCTCATTTATTATGTCATTTTAATAAAAAAATTCAAATCAGTCAAAAACACACCCTGATATTATTTCTCAATGTTACCAAATTGTTAAGTTAACTGCAGTGTGTTTACTAAATAATTAAACAAACACTTGATAATATTGAATTTCTTATAAGCAATGATAAATACGAGTTCAAGACATTGAATAAAAATCAATAAAAATGATTTTCTTAGCATTGAATTTTTGTAGTTTTAATTAGCCATACTATATTTAAATAACATTCTAAATAGAGTGGGTTATTTTAAACAAATCAATGAATTTTCTTTTTTAAATTTTTTATATAACAACTAGATTATGGCATTCAATACAATTCTTAAAATCTTTCTACCTAAAGACAGGGTTTTTTATCAGCTTTTTGAAAGCGTATCAGAAGTTCTAGTTAAAATGGGAGCTAAACTTAAAGACATTGTCAATGAACCCGATTTTGAAATAAGAGGGAAATTAATAAAGGAAGTGGAAGATATGGAGCATATTAATGACGATTACACGCATCAGATTTTTACTGAACTTGGTAAAAACTTTATCACCCCATTTGACAGAGAAGATATTCATTATTTGGCCTCTTCGCTTGATGATATTGCAGATTGTATTTACGCTTCTGCAAAAAAGATAAATTTCTACCGAGTGGATCCAAATGATATTGGTATTCAAAAAATGGCTGACCTGATTGCTTTAGGATGTACACATGTTCACAAAGCTGTTACCGAACTTCGCAACATGAAAAACATGCGTCAAATCACTGATGCATTAGTAGCAATTAATAGCATTGAGAATCAAGGTGATGACATTTTCGATATGAGTATTGAAAGATTATTTGCCATGGAGCCTGATGCAAAAGAAGTAATTAAAAAAAGAGAGATCTATCAGATCATGGAAGTTGTAACAGATAAATGCGAAGATGCTGCAAATGTTATAGAATCTATTATTATCAAATACGCCTAATTATATAAATCCAACCTTCGAGACTTAATACCATATTCAACTCAATAAAAAAACTGTATGACTCTTTTAATTGTAATCATTGTACTTGCATTGATTTTCGATTACATTAATGGCTTTCATGATGCTGCAAACTCAATAGCTACAGTAGTTTCAACAAAAGTTTTGACCCCAGGGCAAGCTGTTGTTTGGGCCGCCCTTTTTAACTTTGTAGCCTTTTTTATTTTTAAAGATCATGGGGTAGCCAATACAATTGCAAAAACAGTAAAGCCAGAGTTGGTTAACGGACATGCTATGTTGTTAGTTATTTTAGCCGGCTTGTTGTCTGCGATTTTTTGGAACCTTTTCACTTGGTGGTATGGTATTCCATCTTCTTCTTCCCATGCATTAATCGGAGCTTTTGCAGGTGCTGCTATTTCATTTGGAGGATTTTCTGCAATCAACTCTGAGCCAGTTATTAAAACGATTTCATTTATTCTTCTTGCGCCAATAATAGGCATGATTGTAGCCTTCATTATTTCTCTTTGGTTTATTCACTCCTTTAAAAAAGGCTGGATGCCAAAAATTATCGCATTGATATTATATACGCTGATTATTCTTTTTTTAATGCATAATATAGAGACAGCTCCTGAGAAATTAAAGACGCATTTCACCAACCCAACTTTAAGAATCATATTTCATGGTTCTAATTTTAAATGGTTATTACTTGCTAGCATTCTATTTATCATGATAACATTTACTCTTTTTTTACATCGATTAAATGCTACAAAAGCAAACTCATGGTTTAAAAGATTACAACTAGTTTCTTCAGCAGCGTTTAGCGTTGGTCATGGTGGTAATGATGCACAAAAAGTGATGGGTATAATTATGGCTGCATTGATCGCCTTTAATCCAAGTATATACAAATTAGGCGAAATGGTTTGGTGGGTTCCGTTAGCTTGTTATGGGTCAATTGCTTTAGGAACCATGAGTGGTGGATGGAAAATCGTAAAAACGATGGGTACAAAAATTACGAAAGTCACCCCTTTTGAAGGTGTTGCAGCAGAAACGGCAGGAGCAATTACATTATTTGTAACGGAAGCTTTAAAAATTCCAGTTAGTACTACACATACCATTACCGGATCTATTATTGGCGTTGGTGCCACAAAAAGATTATCCGCCGTAAGATGGGGTGTAACCGTAAATTTATTATGGGCCTGGATTCTTACCATTCCCATAAGTGGTTGCTTGGCAGCACTTTTCTATTTTTTACTTCACCGTTTTTTATAGTCAACCCCGCATTTTCTTAGCCCCTTTGACTTATGTCATTTTTTTTACCTTTAACTTCGTCTATCATTGTATAAATGTTATAAATGAACAAAATATTGGTAACAGGCGGTTGTGGCTTTATAGGATCTCATACTATTGTAGATTTAATTCAAAATGGGTATCAAGTTATTTCTATTGATAATAATAGCAGGAGCAATGCAGATATTCTCTTTGGCATAGAACGTATTACTAATACTAAAATAAAAAATTACAAAATTGATCTTTGTGATTTGACTAAAACAGAAACCGTTTTTATTGAAAATCCTGATATCATTGGCGTTATCCATTTTGCTGCATATAAAGCAGTCGGAGAATCTGTAGAAAAGCCATTGGATTATTTTGACAATAATATTAACTCGTTGATTAATGTTTTAAAATGCTGTGAAAAATTTTCTGTTAGCCACTTTGTTTTTTCTTCCTCATGCACCGTTTATGGAAATCCAGACACGATTCAAGTATTGGAAGAGACTGAGCTAAAAGAAGCTGAATCACCCTATGGATACACGAAACAAATGGGGGAAAATATTATTCAACAAACAGTTAAAAGCAACAAAATTGAATCAATTTTATTAAGATACTTTAATCCAGTTGGCGCTCATCCATCTATTGAAATTGGAGAATTGCCCATTGGCAAACCTGCTAATCTTTTCCCTGCTATTACACAAACCGCTATAGGTAAAATACCTCAATTACAGGTATTTGGAAGCGACTATCCAACAAAAGATGGGAGTTGCATTAGAGATTACATCCATGTTTCTGATATCGCACATGCGCATACTTTGGCATTGAATTATTTAATTGAAAAAAGAAACACATCCAAATGTGAAGTCTTTAATTTAGGCTCTGGAAATGGCTTCTCGGTTTTAGAAGTAATCAATAAATTTGAAACTGAAACAAAACAACCCTTAAATTATATTCTTTCTGAACGTAGAGCCGGTGATGTTATTGCTATATTTGCAAACAACAATAAAGCTAAATTACTGTTAGGCTGGGAACCAAAATATTCACTTTCCGATATGGTGAACACCGCCTGGAAATGGGAACTTAAATTACAATATAAATAAAATAATATGCTCTCTTCAATTCAAGTAAATGGCAATAAAGATACTAGGAGTGGCTTTGGAGATGGAATCTTAGAAGCAGCCAGAGAAAATAAAAACATCGTAGCCCTCACAGCAGATCTAGCAGGCTCATTGAAACTTAATGGATTTATAAAAGAATTTCCAGATAGATTTATTCAATGTGGTATTGCAGAAGCAAATATGATGGGCATAGCAGCCGGATTAACCATTGGAGGCAAAATACCTTTCACTACCACTTTTGCAAACTTTTCAACTGGCAGGGTATACGATCAAATAAGACAAAGTATTGCTTATAGCGGTAAAAATGTAAAAATATGTGCTTCCCATGCTGGTCTTACTCTTGGTGAAGATGGAGCCACACACCAGATCTTAGAAGACATTGGATTAATGAAAATGCTTCCAGGCATGACCGTTATTGTACCTGCTGATTACAATCAAACTAAAGCTGCGACAAAAGCGATTGCAAATTTTAATGGTCCAGCTTATCTTCGATTTGGAAGACCCGTTTGGCCAATATTTACTAACGTTGAAGATTTTGTTTTAGGTAAAGCTCAGGTATTATCAACTGGAAATGATGTTTCTATATTTGCATGCGGTCATCTTGTATGGATTGCAATAGAAGCCGCAAAAATACTTGCCGATAAAGGTATTCATGCTGAAGTGATTAATATTCACACAATAAAACCAATTGACACTGAAGCTATTATTTCTTCAATCATTAAAACGGGCTGCGCTGTTACAGCAGAAGAGCATAATATTATTGGTGGTCTAGGAGATAGTATTGCACAAATTGCCGCAAAAAGAAATCCAATTCCTATCGAATATATTGGAACGAATGATACGTTTGGCGAAAGTGGTAAACCTTCTGAACTACTAGTAAAATATGGCTTAGACGCAACATCAATTGTGAATGCAGCAGAAAAATGTATAGCAAGAAAAAATAAATAATGCCGTGATGAGTTGCAACTTCGAAAATTGGCATTAGTCCAATTTAAACTTCCCTCTTATTTTACTGTCTGAGTTTACGTATTAATCGAATCAATAATGACTCCTGTTTTTGATGACAAAACCTTAATATTTCAATTTAAAAACGAAGTAAATAAAGAAATACCATTTACTAATATTGTAAAAAAATATCAAGAGAAATTATACTGGTTAATTAGAAGATTGGTCATCAATCACGAAGACGCAAATGATGTCATCCAAAACGTATTTATTAAGGTTTGGAAAAGCCTGGATAATTTCAGAGAGGATAGCGAACTATATACGTGGTTATACCGTATTGCCACCAATGAGAGTTTGAACTTTTTAGAAAAACAAAAAAGAAATATGTCGATTTCTTTGCAAGATTATGAACTCTATTTTACAAATAAATTAAAAACAGAACAAGGTTTTGATATTACTAAAATAGAATGGAGGCTTCAATTAGCAATTCTTAAATTACCGGAGAAACAAAAAGTTGTATTTATGCTTCGTTACTATGATGAAATGCCTTATGAAAAAATGAGTAAGATTTTACAAACTAGCACTGGCGCTTTAAAAGCAAGTTATCATCATGCAGTAAAAAAAATTGAGGATTTTATTCTTAATAATTAAACAAAAAAAAGAAATTGTCTATATTATGGTTAAAAAAGTTATCATACAAAAAGAATTATCTGAACTTAACAGTAAGTTACCAACAGATTTATGCGATAACAATTACAATACGCCTAATAATTATTTTACTGAATTACCCGGCGCTATTGTTGAAAAGGTAAAAGGCTTTGATATAAATACTGAAGCCGAATTAGAATTTTCTATTTTTAATCGTGGCGAAACAAATATAAAAAATGTTGTCCCAATAAATTATTTCAATTCGTTGTCGAGCTTGATTTTAGATAAAATAAAAAACAAAAGGTTGTCTGATAATAATAGAAAGAAAAAAATTACTTTTATTGCAATTGCTGCTACCTGTATTACATTGCTTGGTTTCATCTTATTCTTTTCGAAAAAAGACAATCTCATTCAACCTTTAAATGATCTAGCGAATTCAAATTCTTTTAAATTAAAAAATTTAAGAAATGTACTTACTGTAGAAAATAATCTAGAAAGTATAAATGACGAAGAAATTGTTTTATTTCTAAAAGAGAATGGACATGATATAAATGCAGCAGTAATAGCATCTTTAACCGATGAAATATTATTACCAGGAATGAACGATTATTTTTGTGATCAAATCACATTAAACAAGTATTTATATAATTCAATTAACCAATAATTATCAATAATGAAAAAGTGTTTATTATTTTTAGGGTCCTTCTTTATGATTTCCGCTATCACAATTGCGCAACATGATTTGCATAACAATAAAAATCAGAAAGGCAGAGAAAAAATTAAACAACTATATATAGCTTATATAACACAGGAGATAAATTTAAATGAAGCTGAAGCTGAAAAATTTTGGCCAGTTCATAATCAATATGAAATCGAACTAAAAATGACTTATAAAAAAGATATTTCTGAGCTTGGAAAAGAGGAGGAAATTCTTTCTATTAGAAAAAAATTCGCAACTAAATTTAATAAAATTATTGGCACCGAAAGGACTGATGTGTTTTTTAAAAAAGATCGGGAGTTTAGAGAAAAGCTAATAAATCGTCTTCGTGATCATCAAATGAATAAAAACAAGAAAGACCAAACTAATTGACCATAAATTATAATGGCATATAGGATGGCGTATTGATGTCATGATAAAATAAAAATGTCCACTTTTCTTTTTGGCCAAGCTCCCACCATTCAGATCTAAGTTTCATTGATTTCTTTCCGTCAAAATCATACTTAGCTACAAACTTTGTTTTCATTTGTTGAAGTTGGGGTGCATCATCTGCGCCATAAAAAATAATCTCATCGTCTTCTTTAATCCAGAAGACAACATGAAATAAAGAATGCGCTGCTGTTGTATTATATGTTATATAATTATCAATTTGTCCATTTTCTTCTAAATAAATAATATTATCTGATTGAGATAAAATTAATAAATGAGCTGGATTATATGAAGAGCTTGTAGACTTTTCAGCAAAATGTATTTCTTCTTTACTTATATAATAGGTGGCATTAGGGAAACTTAAAAATGTTTTATTTAAAATTTTATCTTCTTTACTTAACCCTCCAGCGTGATCTTTATGTAAATGACTTATTAACACCTTGGTAATTGACATTGGGTCAATATTGAAATTAATTAGACTTTGATGAATCTGTAAAATATCATTTTCATTGGCAAATCCAAGTCCACTATCTAATAGAATTATATCTTTTTTTGTTACTACTACAAATGGCTGAATCTCTACTAACAAACTTCCTTTTGACCTTTTCTGCAAATCATCCTTCTCTTTATTAAACGGCACAAACTCTTTTGTTTGGTCAATTGTAAAACAACCTTCACTTAATGGTATTATTTTCATGTAACATAATTATAAAAATACAAATTTAACTCACTTAACTAAATGTTTATTATTTATTTAATCGCTTAT
>CANICR010000029.1 GCA_947466405.1 Chitinophagaceae bacterium
CAAGTTAGTAATATATGGTATTCAACAATAAGTTAGCTAACCTCAGCATCTTCCTGTTCTTTCATGTTTTTTATCAAATCCAAGGCTTCTGAAACAACATCACACATGATCGTTACTAAAGATCCGGGTTTCGCAGTCTCATAAGCAAAGGTTATTGCTTCTTTTTCATTGTAAATAATCGTTACAGGAATATCCTTGGTTTTTGTTTCATTAATTCCCTCTACTAGTAATGCCACCATTTCTTCAGCAGTTCTACCTCTCAAATGCTTGTCTTGCCTAATAATAATTTCTTCAAAATACTTGCCTGATATTCTTCCAAGTTCTCTGATATCATCATCTCTTCGGTCACCCGTTCCACTGATGATTCCAACTTTTGGACTCCCTTCCATTTTACTTACAAAATCACAAAGGAATTCTAAACCCGCAGGGTTATGTGCAAAATCTACTAAAAATTTAAACTTTTTAAATTGAAACAAATTTAATCTTCCAGGCGTTTGCGTTACCGACGGCATAAAAGTTTGTAAGGCTAATTTAATATCTTCTATTCCAATCTTTCTCCATAAATAAGCGCTTAATACAGCAGGCAAACAATTCATAACATTGTGCAAAGCTTTACCACCGTATGTGATGGGAACTTCAGCTACTTTAATCACACGAATTTTCCAGGTGCCTTTCATGATGGTGATAAATCCATTTTCAAAAACAGCTGCATAGCCACCTTTTTTACAATGTTCTTTAATTCTGGAATTACTTTCATTCATACTAAAAAGTGCAATATTGCATTTCAATCCTTTTCTCATCGCATATACTAAATCGTCTTCCGCATTTAATATGGCATAGCCATGTGGGTACACTGTTTCAGGAACCACTGCTTTTACTTTTGACATTTGCTCCATTGAGTCAATGCCACCAAGTCCAATATGGTCGGCACTAATATTGGTAACGATGGCAACGTCGCAATTTTGAAAGGCTAACCCATTTTTTAATATACCACCTCTTGCACATTCAAGAACCGCAAAATCAACCGTAGGATCTTTTAATACAAATTGGGAAGAAACAGGTCCTGTGCAATCGCCCTTCATCATTAATTGGTTTTGGATATACACGCCATCACTGGTGGTGTACCCAACTTTATAGCCAGCTGTTTTTACAATATGTGCCGTAAGTCTGGTTGTGGTTGTTTTCCCATTTGTTCCAGTTACTGCAATTATAGGAATATTGCCAGTGCTTCCCTTTGGAAAAAGCATATCAACAACTGGCTCTGCCACATTTCTTGGCAATCCATCCGAAGGATCAATATGCATTCTAAATCCAGGGGCTGCATTAACTTCCAATATACATCCTCCATTTTCTGTTACGGATGTACGAAGATCTGTTGCCATGATATCAATACCGCAGATATCGAGCCCTATTATTTTTGCAATCCGCTCACACATGATAATATTAGCAGGATGTACTTCATCTGTAACGTCTGTACTGGTTCCTCCAGTAGAGAGGTTGGCTGTTGGCTTTAAAAAAACTTGCTCCTTCTTTTTAGGAATAGTTTCTAAAGTATATCCTATATCATCTAGCATTTTTTGAGTAAACTGATCAATGGTAATTTGAGTGAGTACTTTTTCATGTCCATACCCTCGCCTTGGATCTTTATTTACTTCATCAATTAAATACTGAATGGTGTTAATTCCGTCGCCTATAACGCAGGCGGGTGTACGCAATGCTGCGCATATAAATTTGTAGTTAATTACAAGTATTCTAAAATCGAATCCGGTGATGTGTTTTTCAACAATAATATTTTTACCATAATTTTTTGCAGCATTAAATGCAATAACAGCCTGTTCCCATGTGGTGATATTGGTCGTATTTCCCTTTCCATGATTTCCGTCAATTGGTTTGATGACAATAGGGTAACCTATTTTTTTAATACTTTCTTGTAATCCTTCTTCGGTTCTTACTACATCTCCTTTTGGAACAGGTATTTCAGCAGCGCCTAATAAATTTTTTGTTTCTTCTTTATCACAGGCAATTGATACGGCAATATTTCCTGTGGTGCTGGCAATTGTTGCCCTAATTCTCTTTTGATGTACACCATACCCTAATTGAACAAGTGAATGTTTGTTTAATCTAATGTAGGGAATTCCTCTTTTGGCGGCTTCATCTACAATGCAGCCAGTGCTAGGTCCAAGTCTCGTTTCTTCTCTGATTTCTCTAAGTTTCATGATATCTTCCCCAAGCATGTAATCGCTATTGTTAATCAAAGAATGTGCAATTGCCACAGAGGCCTTTGCGGCATATACACCAGCTTCTTCTTCCAAATAACTAAATACAACATGGTATTCGCCTTCTTTTCCTGTACCTCTTGTTCTTCCAAAGCCCGTTTCCATTCCAGCTAAAGTTTGTAATTCTAAAGCAATATGTTCTATAACATGGCCCATCCAGGTTCCTTCCGCTACTCTTTCAAAAAAACCGCCACGTGTTCCAATGCTGCAACGATGCTCAATCATGGTTGGAAACATATGCTCTAATCTTTCCTTGAAGCCATCAATTTTATTAGTTGGCATCTGCTCCAACTCTTCTAAATCAAGCTTCATCTGAATTAATTTTGTTCTACGAACACTCCAATAATTTGGACCTCTCAATACTTTGATTTCTTTAATCTTCATATATGCAGCTATTTTGACTTTTGATATGGAAATTTACTCTAATCATTGCAGTTTGCAAAACAAAACATTGCTCAAGCATGATAACCCCGAAGATATATTCAATTAATTAACATTGCTGTATAAGTTTTCGATTAAATTGAAATTTGAATTGCCGTATTTTTGCAGTCATCATAAAAATGATAAGATGCAATCTCCTAAAGGAAAACTACTAGCTATCGGCGGTGCTGAAGATAAAGGGACCAATCTTGAAACCGGTGAAATTAATCGCAATAATCTTAATTTTTTCGAACTTGGAATTTTAAGAAGACTTGTTCAAGAAACCGGTGGTGTAAATTCTCGCATTGAAGTAATTACTACCGCAAGTATGATTCCAATTGAGGTAGGAGAAAACTACTTAAACGCCTTTGGTAAAATCGGATGTAATAATATTGGCTTGATGCATATCCGAAACAGAACAGATGTTATGTCGCCAGACTTTATAGAAAGGATAAAAAATTGTGAAGCTGTTATGTTTACCGGAGGTAATCAAATGAGGCTAACAAGCACATTTGGGGGCACTGATTTTTTGACTTCCATCATGAAAAGATACAAAGAAGACGATCATTTTTTAGTTGCCGGCACATCTGCTGGTGCGATGGCTATGAGTAATACAATGATTTACGAAGGAAATGCGGCTAAAGCCCATTTAAAAGGAGAAGTTAAAATAACAACAGGTCTCGGATTTATGCAAGATGTAATTTTTGATTCGCATTTTGAAAAAAGAGGCAGATTTGGAAGATTAGCACAGGCTATAGCAACCAATCCTTCTTCTATTGGTATAGGATTAGGAGAAGATACAGGTGTTTTAATATCCGACGGAAATAAGATGGAGGCCATAGGAAGTGGTTTAGTAATGATTGTTGATGGGCATGATATTTGTTATAGTAACATTGCCGATATTCCTGATGGTAATCCAATCAGTATAGAAAATCTCAAAGTTCATTTCTGCGAAAGTGGAAATGGATATATAGTTAATGAAAGATTATTTCTACCAGAAGTTAAAGATGGTGCGGTGGTAAAAAAAACTGTTTATATTGAATAGGATGATAAAGATATCTATTAATTTTTAACCCTACTTCAAAATATTTGCATGCCTAAAATAGTTTTGTTTTTTTTGCTGCTTAATTTTTTTTCCATCAATACTAATGCTCAAATAATATCGGGTATAAAAATTGTTGATAGTTATACGAAACTTCCAATTCCTGGAGCAACAATTTCTATTAATAATAAACCAGTAGCATTCAGTAATAAAAATGGAATTTTTAATCTCGATGCTGTTGTTAAAAACCAAACCATAACAATCTCTGCTGTTGGATATCAAAATACAATATCACAGCTAGATTTTTCCGATTCGAATTTTAAAGAGATATTATTAGTTCCGGAAGAAAAATCATTAGAAGAAGTTACCATTATTTCTTCAACAAGAACAAATCAGCCAATAGAAAGTGCACCTATAAAAGTAGAAGTGTTGAATCAAGAAGAAATGCAGGAAGAGAGTACGGTTAAGCCTTCCACCGTATTAGGGATTATTGGTGATGCCAGTGGAGTTCAAATTCAACAATCAAGTGCCGTGTCTGGAAATGCAAATGTCAGAATTCAGGGATTAGACGGAAAATACACTCAAATATTAAGAGATGGGCTGCCACTTTATGAAGGATTTAGTGGAGGATTTGGAATCATGAGTATTCCGCCGTTGGATTTAAAACAAATTGAATTAATAAAAGGATCTGCCTCTACACTTTACGGCGGAGGCGCTATTGGAGGATTAATTAATTTAATTTCTAAAAAACCAAGTGTTGAGAAAGAGGGAATTATTACACTAAATCAAACCACTTTAAAAGAAACGAATTTCAATAGTTTTTTTTCTAAAAAGTATAAAAAAACTGGATATACTTTTTATGCAGGCGGTACCAAACAATTGGCGGTAGATGTTAATAAAGATGGCTTTTCAGATGTTTCAAAAAATTCAATCATCGTTCTGCATCCAAGACTTTTCTTTTATCCAAATCATTCCACTAATATTATTGTAGGATACACTACAACGATAGACAATAGATTAGGAGGAGATATGGAGGTGATTTATGATCATAAAGATTCATTGCATCAGTATTTTCAAAAAAATCACCTTGTCAGAAATAGCGCAGAATTTCTGCTAGAGAAGAATGTTTCTGCACACAATAAATTTCTGATCAAATCATCATGGAGTTCCTTTGAAAGAGCCATCACAACAGCTACTCATTATTTCAATGCCAATCAGTCAGATTATTATTCAGAAGTCACTTGGTTGGTAAACCAAAAGCATTATTCTTGGATAACTGGATTTAATGTAACAGGAAACCAGTTTAAAAAATTACCTAGTGATTTTGTGTACATCCAAAACACAAATAATAATACGGTAGGCGCATTTACTCAATATACTTATACACTTAAAGAAAATACAACGATAGAAGCAGGTTTAAGAAATGATTACAACAATAAATATCACAACTTTTTATTACCTAGGATTGCTATCTTTCATAAAATTAATAATCATTTTGGTTGTAGGGGTGGAGTTGGCGTTGGGTATAAAATTCCTGATGCGCTTTCTCCGCAAATGCAGGATTACGATATTGAAAATATTTTACCCATTAATGACAACATAGTAGCAGAAAATTCTGTCGGCTATAATGCTGAAGTTAATTACAAACTAAAATGGGGTGAGGGGAATTCGCTTTTCGTTAATCAGGCATTTTTCCTAACTCAAATTAAGCATCCTATTGTAGCAACAGAAGGTATGGATAAATTGGTGCGTTTTTCAAATGAATTAAAGCCCATTGTCACAAAGGGTTTTGATACCTATATGAAATTGAAATTAGAAGATTGGGAATTGTATGCAGGATATACTTATACAATAGCGGAAAGAAAATATTTAGCAATCAATCAATTTATTCCATTTACCCCTACTTTTAGAATGGCATATATGCTCACCAAAGAGATTGAAGGCAAAGCTAGATTTTGTTTGGAAGCATCTTATAATGGATTTCAATACAGGGAAGATTATACAAAAACGCCAGGGTATATATTTATGGCCGCAATGGCAGAACTGCATGCCAGTAAACATTTCAGTATAGTTATAAATTGTGAAAATATTTTAGATTATCGACAAAGTAAAAAGGAGTCTTTGTATACCGGAACAATCACCAATCCTGTTTTTAATACATTGTGGGCGCCAATCGATGGCAGGGCGATTAATCTTTGTTTGAAATTTAAATTGTAGGATATCTAAATAACAGTAATTAGGAAATAATTCTTTTTTCCAACCTGAATTAAAATAAATTTCTCGTATAACAAATGACTGTTAGATACCATTAATTGTAAATCAGTTATTTTTTCTCTATTAATACTTACACCGCCATTTTGCAACATTTTCCTTGCTGCGCCCTTGCTTTCAAAAATATTATTTTCTGTAAGAAATGTTAAGATGTCAATCCCATTTGCAAGTTTATTCTTTTCGTAATTTGACTTAACAATACCTTCAATAGAATTGATGTCTTCTACTGTTAAAGAATCAATGGGAGATTTCGTATTTGAAAATAATTTTTGCGTGGTCTCTATTGCTTTATTATAATCTTCTTCTCCATGTATAAAAATAGTCAACTCTTCCGCCAGCTTTTTTTGTAAAATCCTTTCAGCAGGATTACTTTCGTGATTTTTTATTATTTCAATAATATATTCTTCCGATAAAAAAGTAAATATTTTAATCCAGTTGGCAGCATCGGAATCTGATGCATTGAGCCAAAATTGATAGAATTGAAAAGGGGTTGTTTTTGTAGCGTCTAACCAAATATTTCCTTTTTCAGTTTTGCCAAATTTTCCACCATCAGCTTTTTTAATAAGCGGACAAGTAAAAGCAAAAGCCTCTCCACCCATTTTCCTTCTGATTAATTCGGTACCCGTTACAATATTTCCCCATTGATCACTTCCTCCCATTTGTAATTTGCACTGTTTGTTTTTATACAACCAATAGAAGTCGTATCCTTGAACTAATTGATAGGTAAATTCAGTAAATGACATTCCGTTTTCACTTTCCAGTCTTTTTTTAACACTGTCTTTAGCCATCATATAGTTTACTGTTATATGCTTGCCGGCTTCTCTTATAAAATCTAAAAAACTAATTGATTTAAACCAGTCATAATTATTGGTTAATTCAGCGGCATTGGGTAAGGATTTGTCAAAGATTAAAAACTTTTCAAGTTGAGCCTTTACGCCCGCTACATTTTTATTCAATTCTTCTTCGCTCAACATGTTACGCTCTTCGCTTTTACCACTGGGATCACCTACCATTCCTGTTGCCCCACCAATTAAGGCGATTGGTTTATGTCCTGCTTTTTGTAAATGAACCAATAAAAGAATAGGAACTAAACTTCCAATATGCAGGCTATCAGCAGTGGGATCAAATCCAACGTAAGCGGTAGTCATTTCTTTTTGAAGTTGTTCTTCTGTTCCAGGCATTATATCCTGTATCATACCCCTCCATTTCAATTCTTTAATTAGGTTATTCATACAAAATCGGTTTCTAAAATTATTCAATGCAAAAATGAGCAATTTTTTTAACAATAGCCTGTATACGTAAAAAAAAGAAAAATAAGGAAAAACGCCCTTTTTAAGGGGGATATCCTGCCTTTTAATCTATAATTAAACATTTGCTACACTCATTTTAGTTGTAATTTTGCAGATGTACTTTTTGTTTGCACAAAGGCATTCAAATTTATTAAATAATACAAATGGTATGATTCGTAGATTTCTTTTATTATTTATAATTGTTTGCTCTTTTTCCTATGCATCATTTTCGCAGTTTAGAAAATACTCAAATGAATTTTTATACATTGGTGCGGGAGCTAGGGCAATGTCGATGGGAAATGCGCAAATAGCTTCTGTCGAAGATGCTACTTCCGGTTATTGGAATCCTGCCAATTTAATAAATGTAAAAGTGGATCCTACAATCAGCATTATGCATGCTGATTATTTTGCAGGGATAGCTAAGTATGATTATGCCTCATTGGCAATTCCTGTTCAAGATAAAAAAAGAGTGCTTGGATTTTCTTTATTGAGATTTGCGGTTGATGATATTCCTAACACCCTTTTTTTAGTTGAGCCAGATGGGAGTTTGAATTACGATAATATCCAAACTTTTTCCTCATCAGATTATGCTTTTTTATTTTCTTATGCACAGCAATTAAAAAAAATAAATGATAATAGTATAAGTTTTGGCTCAAATGCTAAAATAATTTACAGGAAAGTGGGGTCATTTGCAACTTCCTGGGGTTTTGGAATAGATGCAGCCATTTCAATGAAAGGAAAAAAGTGGAATGCCTCTGTTGTTGCAAAAGACATTACCACAACTTTCAATGCGTGGTCATTCAATTTTTCCGAAAGAGAAAAAGAAGTTCTATACCTTACCAGAAATGACATTCCGGTTAGGTCTGTAGAATTAACTGCTCCAAGATTAGTATTGGGTGGTTCATATATTTTCAAATTAAACAAATCGGTGGATGTTTTATCTGAAGCAAATGTCGATCTAACTTTTGATGGAAAAAGAAACACTATTTTAAGAAGTAAATTATTTAGCGCAGATCCTCATCTTGGGGTTGAATTTGGTATTAAAAAGGTTTTTTTTATTAGAACAGGGATTGCTAATTTTCAACAGGTTTTGTCTGATGCAGATACAATAAATCAAAAAAAAATATGGATTTATCAGCCTAGTATTGGTGCAGGGTTTAAGTTAAAAAATGTTACTATAGATTATGCTTTCACCAATTTAGCTAATCAAGAAAGTCCACTGTATACTAATGTTTTTTCTTTGAGATTAAATTTAGTAAAAAAGAAAAACAATTAACACACAATAAATAAGTATGATCAAAAAAGTATTAATTCCATTTTTTTTGTTCTTCATTTTTAATGCAAATGCACAACTAAATAATAGTTGGATTAATTATAGCAAAACGTATTATAAATTCAAAGTTGGTCAGGATGGTTTGTGTCGGATACCTTATTCTACTTTGGCTGCAATTGGAATTTCTACTGTCAACGTAAGATATTTTCAATTATGGCGCAATGGTCAAGAAGTTCGATTATATACGTCAATAAGCACTGGCGTTTTTGGTCCAAATGATTACATTGAATTTTACGGTGAAATGAATGATGGTAAACCTGATAATCAACTTTTTAGAAATACTGATTATCAATTGGCAGATAAGTATAGTTTAGAAACGGATACCGCAGCTTATTTTTTAACAATCAATCAATCAAATAGCAATTCAAGATATACTAGCGCTATTAACAGTTCTCCAAGTAATGCAACTCCTGATCTATATTTTATGAGGAGTATAGATTATTATTATAGGTCGCAGTTAAATAGAGGAGATGCAAAATTAGTTGGAGAATATGTTTACTCCTCTTCCTATGATAAAGCGGAAGGGTGGGCAAGTGATCAAATTTCTCCTTGTTGCGATTTAATAAAAGAATTTACTAATCTTCATGTGTATCAATCGGGTCCGGCAAATAGTTTGTCTGTAAAAGTTAATATGGCTGGATGTGCTTCAAATGACAGAAATGTTGGAATTAAATTATTTCAAAATGATATTACTACAAGTCCTTATGGTAGTTCAATCAATATGCCCTATTTTGATTATCGAAAAATAGTACGTCAGAACTTACCGTTATCATTATTGCAAAACAATGATATATTGCCAGTTACTATTTCTAATCGTTCGAGTAATTCTTTTGATAGGATTGTAGTGGCTTCGATTGGAATAACGTATCCTGCAACATTCAGTTTCAGCAATGCTGTTGATGTTAACTTTACTTTGCCACCATCAGCAAATGGAAATTATTTAGTGATTGATAGTTTTAATTATGGAAGGTTTCAGCCCATACTATTAGACGAAACATCGGGAAGTAGATATATAGGAGATACCGCATCAACAGCTGGAAAGGTTAAATTTGTTCTCCCTGTATCTTCCCTAACTAGAAAACTTCGATTATTAAGTCAATCGAATATTGCCATTATAAGCACACTAACACAAAAAGCATTTATCAACCTGTCACAGATTTCCAATCAATCAGATTATATAATAATTAGTAATCCTGCATTATATGATGATGGTAATGGCAATAATTATGTTGATCAATATCGTCAATATAGAAATACTATACAAGGGGGTGGTTTTAATGCAAAAGTTTATGATGCCAATGAGCTGTATGATCAATTTGGTTTTGGAATAAAATATCATCCTGGAGCAATCAGAGATTTTATTAGGTATGCAAAAAATACTTTTGCAGCTACTCCATCTTATGTTTTTATAATTGGACGTGGGCTTGACTATAGGGATCAAATGTATAATCAAGGTAGTCCATTTGCTGAGAAATTAAATTTAGTAACCACTTTTGGCTGGCCTGCTTCTGATAACTTACTTGCTTCAATGCCTGGTTCAATTACCCCCATAATTCCAATTGGACGGATTGGTGCAGTTAGTGCTAATGAAGTGAATTATTACTTAACAAAAATAAAAGAGTATGAGTCAGCGCAACAAAGTGCAGGTACAACAGTTGATGAAAAGGGATGGATGAAAAATGTCTTACATGTAGTTGGTGGAAAAGACAGTAGCGAAAACAATCAATTCATGGATTTTATGAATTCATATAAAGTAATAGCGGAAGATACTTCAATGGGTGCGTATGTTGAAACATTCACCAAAACATCAACAAGCGCTGTGCAGCAGTTAATGGGCAATAGAATTGAACAGTTAATGAATGAGGGCATTTCTTTTATTGGATATTTTGGTCACTCTTCAGCTAATACTTTGGAATTTAACTTGAGTAGGCCTGAGGCTTATCGTAATCAAGGAAAATATCCTTTTTTTAATGTGAGTGGTTGTAGCTCAGGCAATTATTTTATTTATGATCAGCTTCGTTTATTCGGCAGTTTAAGTTTGTCGGAAAAATATGTTTTAGCCAATCAACGTGGTAGTATTGGTTTTCTAGCTGATACTCATTTTGGAATACCTCCATATTTAAACAATTACAATCTGGAATTGTATAACGCGATGTCTACTACAATGTATGGAAATTCGATAGGTAATCAAATGTCAAATGTGATCGAAACGCTTGGCGGTAATAATCCGGCACTTGACTTTTTTACTAGAATTCACTTAGAAGAAATTAATCTCCAGGGAGATCCTGCGTTAAAAATTAAT
This sequence comes from Chitinophagaceae bacterium, assembly GCA_947466405.1. GTDB lineage: Bacteria > Bacteroidota > Bacteroidia > Chitinophagales > Chitinophagaceae > Ferruginibacter. The sequence goes on from CANICR010000029.1 coordinate 10,934, forward strand.
AGTTTTTCAAAGCCTGACTTTGAAATAGAAGATAAAAATGTGAAAATATCTCCAACGATTATTTCTGTAGCAGATGGCAATTTTGATGTTAATATAAAGCTGTATAATTTAGGTAAAGCTGTTGGTGATTCTATTTTAGTTACTGTTAAACAACAAAGTGGAACTAATGCCATTAAAGTATTGTATGCTGAAATGATCCCAGCAATTGTAAACACTAAATCATTATTGCTGCGTGTGCCGATAAATCCAAACACTGATAAAGGATTAAATAAAATATTTGTAAATGTTGATGCTAACAACAGAATTGATGAGCAATACGAAACCAATAATTTGGTAACAAAAGAGTTCTATATTTTTGAAGAAGAAATAAAGCCTGTATCACCTTCCAATTTCTCAATTGTAAATAAACAGAATATTACTTTTGTTTCTAGTACTGCTAATCCTATGATTGGACTGAGAACTTATATAATGGAAATTGATACAACTGAATTATTTAATTCAGGATTTAAAAAGGAATACCATAAAACATCTACCGGAGGTTTGATAGAATTTATACCTAATAACATCATTTTTTCAGATAGTACAGTATATTATTGGAGAGTTTCAATGGTTCCATTAAACAATACGCCAGTCATCTGGAACGAATTTTCATTTATATATCTGGCCAATAGTACATTTGGGTATAATCAATCGCATTACTACCAACATTTAAAATCTGCTTTTTCTAATATTGATTTAGTTTCTGATAGAAGCTTTCAGTTTTCGCATCCCCAAAAAAGTTTGAATATTAAAACGGGGCTTTATCCTTTTTATAGTTTTGATCAAATAGATGTTTTTCTGGATCAGGATAAGCTCGAATATTATGGTTGTATTAATTATTTAGATCCAAATGATTATAATAATATACAGTTTTATGTATTCGACACAAACACAATTAAGCCTTGGCGTAATTATAATGTAAGCGCAACAAATGGAAGATTTGGCAGTAAATTGGTTTGTCAAAATGATGGTACACCGAATGATCCTTCTAGGGCTTTCTTTGAATTTAATTATAGCAATGCTGACCAAAGGAAAAGTGCAATGCAGTTTATCGATTCTATTCCCAATGGAATGTATGTAGCTATCACAAACCTTGGCCGCCAATTTGCAAATACTACATTTATTAATCAATGGAAAGCAGATACTGTAAATTTAGGTTCAGGTAATTCCTTGTACCATAAACTTAAGTCAATTGGCTTTTCTAAAATTGACAGTTTTTACAAAAACTTACCTTTTCTTTATTTCTTTAAAAAGGGGGATGTCAATTTTGCATCAACTCAGGTGATGGGTCCCAAAGATTCTTCTTACATCAATAAAACATTTGCTTTAAACACTACCAGTACAGAAGGCTATATTCAATCTCCAAATTTTGGTCCTGCAAAAGAATGGACTAGTCTTCATTGGAGAGGATTTACCACAGATTCATTGCCGTTAGCAGATTCTGTAAATGTTCAAGTGTGGGGGATTCGTAATAATGGAACATCGGAATTGTTATCTACAATAATGCCCGCAATAGACACTAGTTTGAGTTTTGTTGATGCCCGTATTTTCCCTTACATCAAATTGGTAATGAAAAATATAGATAAAAAGTATTTTACCCCTTTTCAACTTCGATATTTTAGAATTAATGCCATGCCATTACCAGAGGGAGTTATTAATCCAGATCCATCCATGTCAATATCGGATACGTTAAATCAAGGCGAAATATTACATGTCTCTGTCTTTTTCAAAAATGTTAGCGAAATGGCTTTTGATAGTATGATGAAAGTTAAATTTGTATTAACAGATCAATACAATGTTTCTCATATAATTGATATCCCAAAGAGAAAAATATTAACATTAGGCGATACAATTCTTGTTACCTATTCATTTGATACCAGAAATATCCAGGGCAGCAATACTATATTTATTGATTTCAATGGGGATAATGATCAGCCAGAGCAATTTCATTTTAATAATTTTTTGTATAAAAACTTCTTTGTTAAAAAAGACGTTTACAACCCTTTATTAGATGTTACTTTTGATGGTGTTCACATACTTAATAGAGATATTGTTTCTTCGAAGCCTAATGTATTAATAAAAATAAAAGATGAGAATAACTTTATGGCGTTAAGCGATACTTCATTTTTATCCATGCAAGTAAGGTATCCAGATCAAAGTATACATGCGTATAATTTTGGCGACACAATGCAATTCCATCCAGCAAATCTTGCTAATGGCGAAAATACGGCCAGTATCAATTTTACTCCTTTTTTCAAAGATGATGGCGATTACGAATTGATGGTAAAGGGAAGAGATTCTGTTGGAAATCCTACAGGGAATACTGATTATCGTGTACTATTCTCCGTCATTAATAAACCAATGATTTCAAATTTGCTAAATTACCCTAATCCATTTACTACTTCTACTGCATTTGTTTTTATGGTTACAGGAAGCGAAGTGCCACAAAATATTAAAATCCAAATATTAACAGTGTCTGGCAAAGTTGTAAAAGAAATTACAAAAAATGAATTAGGCCCTATTCACATAGGAAGAAATATTACAGAATATAAATGGGATGGAACAGATAGGTATGGTCAAAAATTAGCAAACGGCGTTTATCTTTATCGTGTGTTCACTAACCTAAATGGAAAATCGTTGGATAAATTTAAATCCGAAAATGAAAATACCGATAAATATTTTACCAAAGGCTATGGCAAAATGTACTTGATGAGATAAAATTGGTAATCAATAATTCTATTTGGCTGCTTTAGTATAAGCAGCTGTTTTCTTTTTAAATTTGCACCTCAATACCGTAAAAAAATGGCAAAAATTGCAATAAATATAGCTACAGGAAGTCTACAAAAAGATGAAATTATTGTAGGCATAGACCTAGGTACAACAAACAGCTTGGTGGCAATTATTCATCCAGATACGAAATTGCCAGTAGTACTAAAAGAACATAACACTAGCTCATTGGTTCCATCGGTAATTTATTTTGATGAGCATAATAATATTATTGTAGGGGACGAGGCAATAGCTTATTTAGAATCTGATCCAGAAAGAACAATTTTTTCAGCAAAAAGATTGATGGGAAAAAGCTATGCAGAGATAAAAAAAAATACATCGAATTTTGCTTATAAAATTATAGATGATAACACTGACAATTTAGTAAAAATTCAAATTGGAAACAATTTTTATTCGCCTATTGAATTGTCCTCTTTTATTCTAAAAGAACTAAAGTCTCGTGCCGAACATATTCTTAAAACACCTGTAAATAAAGCAGTGATAACTGTTCCGGCTTATTTCAATGATGCTCAACGTCAAGCCACTAGGGATGCCGGAAAGCTTGCTGGATTGGATGTGCTGAGAATTATTAACGAACCTACTGCTGCTAGTTTAGCCTACGGATTAGGTCAGCATAGAAATGAAACAGAAAAAACAATTGCAGTGTATGATTTGGGCGGCGGAACTTTTGATATCTCTATTTTAAAAATTGCAGATGGTATTTTCGATGTGCTTTCAACTAACGGAGATACATACATTGGGGGAGATGATTTTGATAATATTATCATAGAACATTGGATCAATCATAATAATTCTTTAAAAAATCAAGTAGGTGATAATACTAATTTGCGTCAACTGCTTCGACTAAAAGCAGAATCGGCCAAAAAAATACTTTCAACTGCTGATAACTTTGAAGATACAATTGAGCATTTTTCGTTGCAGTTAACTAAAGCTGTTTTCGAGTCGTTGATAAATCCTCTTGTTGCTAAAACTATTGAATGCTGTAAGTCTGCTATCAAAGATGCGAATATTAATATTACTGAAATTGATTCCATTGTTTTGGTAGGAGGTAGTACACGAATACCCTTTGTTAAAGAGTCTGTTAGTGCATTTTTTAAAAAGAAAGTTAATGATACACTAAATCCCGATGAAGTGGTTGCCTTGGGTGCGGCTATTCAAGCAGATATATTAGCCGGTAATAATAAAGATTTCTTGTTGTTAGATATTACGCCATTAAGTTTAGGGATAGAAACTGCCGGCGGATTAATGGATGTGCTTATTCCTCGCAATTCTAAAATCCCTGCAAAGTCTTCCAGGCAATATACCACTCAGGTAGATGGTCAATCAGGCATGCGCGTTAGTGTCTTTCAGGGAGAAAGGGACATGGTAAAAGATAATAGAAAATTAGCGGAGTTTAGTTTAAAAAATATTCCAGGAATGCCAGCGGGCTTGCCTAAAATAGAAGTAGGCTTTTTAATAAATGCTGATGGTATTCTTACCGTTTCTGCAAAAGAATTAAGAAGTGGAGTAGAGCAGTCGATTGAAGTAAAGCCTCAATCTGGTATTTCCGATCAGGAGGTAGAAAAAATGTTGTTGGATTCAATCACCAATGCAAAAGAAGATATACAATTAAGGGCACTTACCGAAGCTAAAACGGAAGCAGAACAATTATTAAAAACAACAGAAAATTTCTTATTAAAAAATAATGGTTTCTTAACTCAAGAAGAAATACTTAATTCTGCATCTGCAATCCAGTCACTCCAATTGGCAATAACAATGAGTGATAAAAATCTAATTCAACAAAAAATAGAGGAGCTCAATAATATTTCACGCCCCTATGCAGAAAGAGTCATGGATGAAGCAATTAGTAAGGCTATGTCAGGAAGAAAGATATAATGGAAAGATTACCTAACCTATGCAGTTACATTTTTATTTAGTAGATCCGCCTAATTGATGAAATCGTTGAACATACTTCCCAATGATGTCAAATTCTATATTCACAATATCGTTTTTCTTTAATAGATTCATATTGGTATGTTCAAAAGTATAAGGGATAACTGCTACGGTAAAATTAGTGTTGGTTACATTAAAAATAGTCAGGCTAATTCCATTTAAAGAGATAGAACCCTTTTCGATAATCAATCCTGAAAAGGAGTCGTCAATATCAAAACTAAATTCCCAGCTGCCATTTTTTTCGGAAACATTTGTGCAAATACCTGTTGTGTCAACATGGCCTTGAACAATATGCCCATCAATTCTCCCATTCATTTGCATACATCGTTCGAGGTTTATTATGTCGCCAGTTGAGTAAGCGCCAAGATTTGTTTTTAAGAGTGTTTCTTCAATAGCTGTAACCCGGTGAAGCGGATGATTGATTTCTTCTATTGTTAAGCAAACACCATTATGACTAATACTTTGATCAATGGATAGTTGCGAACATAAATCAGATTCGATCCAAAAAATACGATTAGTACCAATGGTTTTAATTTCTCGTATTATACCTTTTTGTTCTATTATTCCTGTAAACATGAGCAAATTTCGGATTTTAAGTAGATATTTTTTATTTTAAATTATTCCACTATCTTTGCATCCCGCTTTTAAAAGTGGTATTTTATAACTAAAGGAGGTATTTAACATGTTAATTATTGATTCTAAAGATTGCGAAAACATCGACAAGGCACTTAAGAAGTATAAAAAGAAATTCGAAAAGAGCCGCACATTACTTCAGTTAAGAGACAGACAAGCTTTTACCAAGCCATCTGTTAGGCATCGTACTGGAATGCTAAAAGCTGTGTATAAGCAACAAATGGCAGCAGGCAAATTTGACTAACTAGCGAAAGCTTACGTTATACAGAACTGGCAACCGAGGTTATTCATTAACTTTGGTTACCAGTTTTTTTATGGAGAAAACTCAAACAATAAATATACAGGCATTTTTAAATTACCTAAAATTTCAAAAAAGGTATTCACAGCATACGGTCATTTCATACGAAAATGACTTGTCGTCTTTTTTTAATTTTCTAGAATTGCAGTTTAATGAAAATAAATTAGCCAATATTAAATCCACGTTTGTTCGTTCTTGGCTGGCTGATTTAAAGTCTGCTAATATTAGTTCAAAAACAATCAATCGAAAAATATCTGCACTCAAAACTTTTTTTAAATTTCAATTAAAGCAAGGCGAAATCGAGGCAAGCCCAATGGCCACTATTGTTTCACCCAAACAAAATAAAAGATTGCCCGAATTTGTAGATAAAAAAGACATCAATACTTTATTTGAAATGGTTGAATTTCCGGATGACTGGTCAGGTAAAACAAACAGATTAGTGCTTCAATTATTGTATAATACTGGGATCAGACAAGCAGAGTTGATTGGGTTAAAAGAAAATCAAATTGATTTCTCAAAAGACACCATCAAAGTGTTAGGAAAAGGAAGTAAAGAACGTATTATACCAATCAGCAAAGAATTAGTTGCAGAAATCAAAAGTTATTTGAAAGAAAAAAATCAACAAATACAATTACCTGATAGAGACTTTTTACTGGTGAGGTCCAATGGAAAAAAATTGTATGCAAAATGGGTATATAATGCTGTAAAACGGTATCTCTCACTTGTCACAACTATAAATAAAAAAAGTCCACATATCCTCAGGCATACCTTTGCAACACACTTAAGTAATAATGGAGCTGAATTGAATGCCATTAAAGAGCTATTAGGCCATAGCAGCCTTGCCGCCACACAAATATATACGCACAATACCATAGAAAAACTTAAAGATGTATATAAGAAAGCTCATCCAAAAGCCTGAAAAAAATAGCTACATTTTAACAAGAAGATGTTTTGAAATGATTAGTTTTTAGATTAAATTTAAGCATGAAAACAATATTTTTAACCTAAACTCAATTGTATGAATAAGCATATCCAGGCTGTTAATTTTGATGCAGATAGCAAGTTGATAGATAATATTGAAAAGAAAATCAACAAACTCAACCATTTTCACGATAAAATTACCAATATTGATATTTATTTAAAGTTGGACAATGTAGTTCATAATATCAAAGACAAGATTGTGGAGATTAAAGTTCATATCCCAAAACATGAATTCTTTGTAAAGCACTCCTGTAAAACATTTGAAGAAAGTTTTGAAGCAGCTATGGCTGCAGTGATCAGCCAATTAAAAAGAAATAAAGAACGATTGATTGCTTAAAATCTCGATAATTATTTATTAATCTTCTCTTTTCGGGAAGATTTTTTTATGAAGGGCCTAAAAAAAGACGAACATTTTTTTTGTATTAAGCATTTTCTCTTACCTTTGCCTTCCCAAAAAACAGGGTATTCTATTTTATTGCTGTTTATGGCGAGTTCTTTATTTAGTAGAAATCAAGTTGAATACAAGCTGTTCAACAGTTATTTGCCGAAGTAGCTCAGTTGGTAGAGCAGCTGATTTGTAATCAGCAGGTCGGGGGTTCGACTCCCTTCTTCGGCTCTTTTTGATGGGCAGTTACCAG
>CANICR010000030.1 GCA_947466405.1 Chitinophagaceae bacterium
CCATCCATTGGCAGCTTCAAAAAATGCTAACCCGTAAATAGTGCTGTTTGCACTTGTACTAAATGGATAACGAAGCTCCATAATATACTTATTGAAAATAGTGAAATATTGTGAAGGGCTAATTCCGTCGGGGTTTATTTTTGGATTTGAATTGCTATACACAGGATATCCTCTGTGTGCAATAATATCATATCCAAGTAATGCTTGCGTATTACTTAATCCCGCATCTCCAACCTGAAAGCGCTCAAACGGCGAAATGTCTAAATTCTTATTATACTTTCCAATGAAACCAAATTTAGCCGCTGTTCTTAAAATAAATTGCTTGTTTTTGTCTACTCCTCTTGCTCTTCCAATTGGCGTAAACCAATCGCCAGTAAATCTCCATTTATGAAATTCCGGCAATTCGTATTTATTTTCCGTTTGAGACGAAATGCCTATTAACGAATAAGGTAAAGTAAATTGGCCACTCAATGCAAAGTTTGATCCGCCAGTAGGGAAAATGGGATTAGGTCCTGCTGAATTTCTTAACAAGGTTATTTTCAAACTGATATTATTTGAATTCCCGTTTGAAATTCCGCTAAAAATTTGAGGATAGTTTTTCAATTTGTATTGTTGGAAATTCAGGGAATACACTAAATTAAAATAATCATCAGGCCATTTTAATTGTTTCCCTAATGAAAGTCCAACGCCAATTGTTTTAACATAAGAAGTATCTCCGCATGTTCTACAATAGGTTCCATAAGTGCTTATTGAATTTGAGTACTTTGTATTGAAGTAGCTAAGCGAAAAAGAATTTCTTTTTTTGCCACCGAGCCAAGGCTCAGTAAAAGAAAAACTGTACGACCTGTAAGCCTTTCCATTGGATTGTGCTCTCAGACTTAATTTTTGTCCATCGCCTGACGGCAAAGGATCCCAGGTAGATTTACTGGTAATGTTATTGATGGAGAAATTATTAAAACTTACACCAAGCGTACCTGTTAGCCCAATTCCGCCACCAAAGCCTGCAGATAACTCTAACTGATCCGATGATTTCTCTTCGACTTCCCAATTAATATCTACAGTGCCATTATCGGCATTTGGCACAACATTCGGACTTATTTTTTCTGGATTAAAAAATCCCAACTGTGAAAGTTCTCGTTGTGTTCTAATAATATCAGCCCTACTAAACTTTTCGCCAGGCACCGTTCTCATTTCGCGCAAAATAACATGATCTTTTGTTTTGTCATTACCCGAAACCGTTATTTTTCCATAAGTTGCCTGTGGCCCTTCCGTCATTCTGATTTCAAAATCAATCGTATCATTATATACGGCTGTTTCAATAGGATCTAATCTGAAAAATAAATATCCATCATCTTGATAAAGACTACTGATATCACCTCCTTCGGCAGATAATTGTTTGCCAAGTCTTTTGTTTAGTAATTCAAGATTATATACATCTCCCGTGTTTATGCCTAAGAAATAATTTAATACAGAGTCGGTGTATTTTGTATTGCCCCTCCAAGATATTTTACCAAAATAATAAGGATGGCCTTCGTTTATCTTAATAGCAATATCTAAATTGCCTTTTTTGTTTAATACCTGTGTGTCTGATACCAGCTCTGCATCTCTAAGGCCTCTTATATTGTAGTATTCCAAAATCTTATCCTTGTCTTCTGTATACTTTTTTTCATTGAATTTGGAACCGCTAAAAAACTTAACTCTGAAATAGGGATCTAAATAGTCTCTCGTTTTTGAATAATATAAATATCCACTTTCTTTTAAATAGTCCTTGAAAGATATTTCTTTATGTACATTACTATATGGATTAACTGTCTTTTCGGGGAACAATGTAAATCTTGTCATCTCTTTTGTTCCCTTCATTTGTTTTTTAAGTTTTGCATCTTCTACTTGATTATTATCAGCAAAGCTTATAGAATTTATTTTCACCTTCCCTCCTTTATTTATTTTGTATTTTAAGGAGATGCCATTTGAGTTTCCTGTAATATTATCTTCGATTACATTGATGGTTACATTTCTATAGCCTTTTTCATAGTAAAACTTCCGAATAATTTCTATAGCGTTCAATTTCATATTTTCGGTCAATACCCTGTCTTTTGATAAGCCCATTTTGGCTTCCAGGTCATCCCGTTCTGATTTTCTGATTCCTTCGAGTTGAAAATCTAGCAACCTTGGTCTTTCTGTAATATTGATTTCAATATAAATATCAGATTCTATTATTTTAGTGAATGTTATTTGCACATTAGATACGAGGCTTTGTTTCCATAATTTAGAAATCGCCTTGCTGAATACATCAGAACCTGGCAGTTGAATTTTATCACCAACTGCTAATCCGGATATTGAAATAATAAGATTAGCATCAAATGATTTTGTGCCAACTACGGTTATGCCAGCAATCTTATAAGGTTTAGGATATTTTGAATTAATAAGTTCTTGTAAAGCCGGATTCAAAGTGGCAGGCATTGTATCATTCTGAGCAAAAAGCTGAAATCCCATTAACCAGCATGTTAAAAAGAAAAAAAACTTCGAATAGGTCCTATACATCAATTGTTGTTTAAAGTGCGGCAAATTAAGCCCAATAATGAAAACTATTTGTTAAATCAAGGCTGCGCATCCATAAATTAGGCTGCTCAACTGTTTTATAAAAAACATATACGCTTATGCAATTTTTTTTATTAACTAATTGCATACTATATTATTTGCTGTTTTGTTTTTCCAAATCTCCTTTCTCGCTTTTGATAATCTACAATAGCTTCGTAAAGATGCTCTTTTCTAAAGTCGGGCCAGAGTGTGTTTGTAAACACCAATTCGGCATAGGCTAATTGATACAATAAAAAATTACTAATCCTATATTCACCGCTAGTTCTGATCATTAATTCAGGATCAGGAAAAGCACCTGTTACAAGCTTATCATGAAATGAATCTTGGTCAATATCTTCGATTTGCATGATCCCATCTTTAACATCTTTTGCAATTCTTTTTACTGTATCAACAATTTCCCATCGGCTGCTATAGCTTAAAGCCATTATTAAATTAAGTCCACTATTACTCGACGTTTCTCGTATCGCTTCTTCCAACTGATTTTTTGCATTAACAGGCAACATGTTTATATCGCCAATTACATGAAGTTTGATATTATTTTTGTTAAGCGTGGGGACTTCCTTTCTAATGGTATCTGCCAATAATTCCATTAATCCGGAAACTTCTTCTAGCGGTCTATCCCAATTTTCTGTACTGAAAGCATATAAAGTTAAATATTGCACCCCTAATTCTGCAGCACCTTCAACCACCTCTCTTACGCTTTCTACACCATTAAGATGTCCAAAAAGACGATCTTTCCCTTTTTCTTCAGCCCACCGGCCATTGCCATCCATAATAATGGCAATATGTTTCGGTAAAGATGAAATATTTATTGAGTCTTTAGAACCCATATAGGTTTATAATTAGAAATCTATTATTTGAAGTGGCAAAAGTAACAAAAAAGGACCGAAACCTATCATATGTACGAACAAGTAGATATTTACGCCCGTAAATACTAAAAAGCTAGTGATAGCGCAATAAAAAGCAATTAAATAACCTTGGGGAGATTAATTTGGGCAGCGATATGCGTTTAAATTAAAAGTAATGCCTATTTCAGCAATACCATATTGATCTTTTTGCTTACTCCAGCCTCTTTGTCTGCCAGGTACGCTGCTTAAGGTATTTAATGGGTCTATTTCATATGATCTGTCTTGCAATAGATCAGCAATAGAAGGTTTATTATTCGAGGTGTAAGGAAAATAATTTATGGCACCGCTACTATTTCGAGGATTAGGAGCAAATGTAGTACTGACGTCATCTAAATAATCAGTACTTGTAAACCGTTGACTTACTTCAAAAGTCATGTTTACATTTTTATTTAAACTTAACTTTATGCCAACTCCAAAAGGAACACACATAGCCAATGTGCTGTATTCTGTTCTGCCTAAATATCCTCCCACTTGCCCTTCTGTGCCTAACGGCCTTAAGAAATACTTTGTGCCATTATAATAGGTATAGGGATTAAAATTAAAAACACCTGCACCGATTGTAACATAAGGTGTAAACCTATTATTCTCACTGTTTGGAATAAACTTAAAAAAATTGAAATCTCCTTGAATCATAAATTCAAAAACATCACTATTGAAACTTAAGTTTCTCATGTGTTGATACTCATTTTTACTAAAAGCATCGCTATATCCAACTTGTAAATATTTTGCTGCTAATCTTAAACCTATATAATTTCCAATTGGCCTACGAAACAATAAGCCTAAGGCTGGTTTAGGGGCATTTAATCCGGTTCTTGTATTTAAGTCACCAAAATAATGTGCTCCTCCCACTGTAAAGCCTAATTCACCTTGAATAAATTCACTTTGAGCTTTTACTTGAGTAAAAAATAAAACAAATGAAATTAAAAATGTGTACCGATTCACGCTATAATAATTTTAAAGCTATAATATAATGCCTCGTAAAGATACACTAAGTAGCATTAATTTGCATAATAATGAATGAAAATAATTATTTCTGGTATAGAGGAAGTTTTTTCAATTTCTAAAATTGGAAGGATGTAGAATTACTGCCCTAATTTTTCTACACAAATCCCCACACTCATGATTTCTAGTAATGGGTCATCTCTCATTATATTAAAAATCGAAAATTCATACACCCCTGACTTTTTAAATTTATAAGGCTGATTGTTGATTCGTCTTTTTACATACCAGATATCCCCCATGCCTGTACCATCCCAGCCTTTTGAATCATCCCCTAAGACAAGGTTAATTTTTTTAAATTGCATAGTATCTTTTGGCACCTTTATTCCAATATTAAGCCAAATGTTATTGTATTTATAAGCATCTGTGTGGCGTAATATTATAAAAATATTATAAACAGCATTAGTATCCGTAATTAAAAATTGCGCATTACTTGAATATCGGCTGCTCCACGAATGATTGGGAATCGGATTGTTTTTTTCAAACAAATCAAGTTGTTTACAACTGAAAAAAAAGATAACAGCAACAATTAAAGTATAAGATATATTGTTTGACTTAAATGACGTAGACATCCGATTGCTATTTTGTTATTACAAAGCGTTTAATACTTGTTCTTTGGCTTTTTCTAATTCATCTTTCATTGCCACCACACACTTTTGTATATCAATATCATAGGCTTTGCTTCCTGTTGTATTAATTTCTCTGCCGATTTCCTGTAATAAAAAGGACAGTTTTTTTCCTTTGCTCACTTCATTCTCAGCAAGCATTTCTTTAAAATATTCACAGTGTTGTTTTAATCTGATTTGCTCTTCATGGATATCAATTTTTTCCATATAATAAATCAACTCCTGCTCCATTCTATTATTATCAATATTCTCTTTGCCTACATGCTCGTTTAGTAATTTATTTATTTCCTCTTTTATTCTAACTTTTCTATTGGGCTCAAATTTCAAAATAGCCTCTTCTTGTTCCTGTATTTTTGAAATCCTATCTAATAAATCCTTTTCAAGTGAAGCCCCTTCTTCTATCCTATGCGTATTTAGCTCATCGATAGCCGTCAGTAATACTTTTTTAAATGCTTCGAAATCCTGTTGATTTAATATTTCTGTGCTGGGAGATACTACTTCCGGCAACCTTAATAATGAACTTAATACTGAATTAGTATCAATTTTTAAATCTATCGCCAATTGATTTATTTGATTATAATAAGATTTTATTAAATCAGTATTAATAACAACTGGCTTAGCGGTACCATTGTGTTTAATTGAAATATAACAATCGATACTGCCCCGAACCAATTGTGCTTGTAATATATTTCTTATTTCAAATTCAAATGACTTCAACAAAGGAGATGATTTTAATTGCAATTCAAATTGCTTGCCATTTAAAGCTTTTATTTCAACGAAGAAAGTTTTATCACCAACCATTTGTTCTGCCCGCCCGAAGCCTGTCATTGATTTTAGCATATACTACTTAATTTTATGCAATGTATCTATTTATGAGTTACAATAATAAAAATAATTATTCTTGTGCATTGTAAAAAATATCAATAAAAAAGCCCAACAAAAATGTTGGGCTTTTCAATATATAGATGGGTTAGTAAGTACGGGAAATAAATTCCCTACACAATATTAAAAATAATTTTCGCTAACAAAAAAAATATTTTTACTTATTTTATTAACATTTTAAAAATGTTTGTGGAAAAGGAAGCGTTTTTTCGTAAAAATTTGAGTACCCTTTTATTGTCGATAAAAATGTTGTTTTCTTTTTACTGTTTTTCTTTTTCATTGAAAGTATTGATTTTGCTGATGTTTTAAGCCTTTTCTTTTTTATACTAATTTATTTCTATTGTCTAATCGTCTTTGAACGAATACAAAACGAATCCACTTTTATCTTTTAAAAAAGATGAAAAAAATAAATAAAAAAACTTTTATTAAACCTCTCTATAAGGCCTATTTCCACAAAAACGCCGCTACCTTTGTAAAAAATAACAATATGCAATTCTCTTCCCCCATTCCTATTCAAACAATTGCAAGTTTAATAAATGCAAAAATAATTGGAGATGATTCTAGCTATGCAACAGGAATAAATGAGTTACATAAAGTTTCTAAAGGAGATTTGGTTTTTGTTGATCATCCAAAATATTATGACACTTGTATTAATAGTGCGGCTACTTTCATAATCATCAATAAAGAAGTAGCATTTCCAGAAGGGAAAGCCTTGCTACTTGTTGAAAATCCTTTTGAGGCTTATTGTACCATTATTAATTTTTATCGACCTTTTCAGTCCTCTAATAAAATGATAAGCGATACAGCCGTTGTTGATAAAAGTGCTACCGTATTCCCATCTGTTTTTATCGGAAATCAGGTTAGTATCGGAAAAAATACCATACTCTATCCAAATGTGACAATTCTTGATCATTGTATTATTGGCGACAATGTTATCATTCAATCAGGATCTGTAATTGGTAGCAATGGATTTTATTACAACACTAAAAAAGACAGGGAAGTTTGGTATAAAAAAATGCCTGATTGCGGAAGGGTTATTATTGAAGATTTTGTAGAAATAGGGGCTAATTGTACTATTGATAGAGGCATTAGTCATGATACGGTAATAGGAAAAGGTTCCAAACTTGACAATATGGTTCATTTAGGTCATGATACAGTATTAGGAAAAAATTGTTTGCTAGCTGCTCAAGTTGCTATTGCAGGAGCCACCACCTTGGAAGATGGTGTTACACTCTGGGGACAAGTTGGTGTAAGTAAAACATTAACTATTGGGGCTAATGCAGTGGTATTTGCACAAAGCGGGGTAAGCAATAATGTGGAAGGGGGAAAAGTTTATTGGGGTACTCCATTACAAGATATTAAAATCAAACAGCGTGAACTTGTTTGGGTAAAAAGAATTCCTGAACTATGGGAAAAGGTAATGGGGAAATAAGGAACATGCTAAATGATGTAATCAAACAGCTTTTGTATTACCCATTTTTCTTTAATATTTGACACGTATTCTCAATCGTTTCTTTCAAAGTGTAATACTTGAAATCAGGAAACAGGTTAATAAATTTCGAATTATCGAAATTAACTTTTGCTAATGCCGCTTGAGCAGTTTCTTTTGTTATCAAAGGTTCTTTTCTTGTAAAAAAACATCTTATCGATTCTAAACGCCAAACAATTTCCGATAATTTACTATTTGCCTTTTTTGCCGGCCGATTGATTTTAAAACAATCGGCAATTTGAAATAACACTTCTTTAAATGAGCTATTTTCGGCGTTCAGAATAAATCTATTAGACTCAATATCTGACTTCATTAGTAATATCATTGCTTTACACACATCTCTTACATCTACAAATCCAGTTATACCTTCTGTATACCAATTAAGCCCATTTAATACTTTTTTAAAAATAGCGGTAGACCCATCATTCCAATTTCCAGCACCTAATATAATACTTGGGTTTACAATGACAGCATTTAAACCTTCTGCAATACCTCTCCAAACTTCCAGCTCACCTAAATATTTAGTATAGCCGTACACGCTTCCTCCAGTTTCTACAGTCCATTGCATATTTTCATCAATGGAAACATTTTCCCTCATTCTTCCTAAAGCTGCTACAGAACTCACATGAACTAATTTTTTTACTCCTCTATGTAAAGAAGCATTGATCACATTTGCTGTTGCCTCTACATTTATTTTATACAATTTTTTTTTATTGTCCGATGTGAAATTCACCAAACCAGCACAATGATATACATAATCAATATCTTTCATTGCCTCTTCCAAAGTAACCACATCTAATAAATCACATTGTACTTTTTGTAAATTAACATGATTAATATCAAGCGGCGTTTGATGGTACAAAGCAATGACCGAATTGCCTTGTTGTAAAAGTTGACTTACCAGCTCTTTCCCCACTAATCCAGCAGAGCCGGTAACCAATATTTTATTTTGTTGACTCATTAAAACGGTTGCTATTTTTTACACATTAAGAAAGGAAGTACGTTTGTGGCAATATCCCTATGCTTTATATTCATAAAATCCTTTGCTGGTTTTTTTTCCTAGCTCACCAGCTTTGACTTTATTGATCTGAAGTATTGATGGTTCAAATCTTTTTTCTTTATCAAAAGCATCATACAAAGATTGTGTAACGGCCAGGTTTATATCATTACCTATTAGATCCATTAATTTAAACGGGCCCATTTTAAAACCAGATGCTTCCATAATTTCATCAACAGATTCAATTGTGGCAATATTTTCTTCTACTAATTTCATGGCCTCTAAATAATAATGCCTTGCAACACGGTTTACAATAAATCCAGGAGCATCAATGCATACAACAGCTTTTTTATTTAATGTTTCACAAAATTCGACCAGCGTGTTTATCGTTTTTTCGGAGGTGTCTGTTGCTTTCACAACCTCCACCAATTTCATGATTTGAGCTGGGTTAAAAAAATGCAAACCTGCCACTCTCTCTGGATTTGGTATACTATGCTGCAATAAATTAATAGACAACGAAGATGTATTGCTTGCAAAAATCGTATCGGTATTGTTTATTGTATTCAGCTGATTAAATAAATCGATTTTAGCTTCGGGCTTTTCTATAATTGCTTCAATAATTAAAGGGGCTTTGCAATCCTGAATATTATTAGTGAATGAAATCCTTTTAAGCACGGCGGTGCTTTCTTCCATAGAAATTTTATTTTTTTCAACCAAAAAAGTCAAGTTCTTTTGAATTTGCTCCTTCGCTTTACTTAATACAACTTCGTTTAAATCAAACAATATAACTTCTAAATTGTGTTGTGCCGCACATAAAGCAATGCCACTTCCCATTGTTCCGGCACCAGCAACGCAAATTTTTTGTATCATGTGGCAAAAATAGAAACTACTGTACGATTTTTCACTTTTTATTTATCGAAAAGTGTTTTCTAAAAGCAGTGATTGTATAATAAAAGAAATAAAAAACTCTAAATAGCAGAGGTGAATTGTCTCAAAAATCTAACATCATTTTCACTAAATAACCTAAGGTCTTTTACCTGATATAAAAGCATGGTGATTCTTTCTATTCCCATTCCAAAAGCGAAGCCAGTATATTTATTACTGTCTATACCACAATTATCAAGTACCGACGGGTGAACCATTCCACAACCTAATATTTCTACCCATCCTGTTTTTTTACAAACGCTGCAACCCGCTCCATCGCAAATTAAACAGCTGATATCCATTTCTGCACTTGGTTCTGTAAACGGAAAATAAGATGGGCGAAAGCGAACTTTTACATCCGTTCCAAACATTTCTTTTACAAAAAAATATAAGGTTTGTTTTAAATCCGCAAAAGAAACGTTTTCCGCTATATATAGTCCTTCTACCTGATTAAAAAAGCAATGTGCTCTAGCACTTATGGTTTCATTTCTATATACTCGCCCCGGACAAATAATTCTCAATGGCAAATCCCCCTTTTCCATTTCTCTGATTTGTACACTACTAGTATGTGTGCGCAATAACCAGTCTGGATTTTGGCTTATATAAAAAGTGTCTTGCATATCCCTTGCAGGATGATTTTCAGGAAGGTTCAATGCGCTAAAATTATGCCAGTCATCTTCAATTTCGGGACCTTCCGCAACAGAAAAACCGAGTCTCTGAAAAATTTGTACAATTTTATTATGAACGATGCTTATTGGATGGCGTGATCCTACAGACAATGGCTGACCAGGAAGCGTAATATCAAGATTGCTTTTATCTTTTACTGAAGTAGTTTCCATTGAGTTGGCAAGTGCTTCGTAATTAGATTCAACAAACAGTTTAAATTCATTCAATAATTGACCGGCTTCTTTCTTTTGGTCTATTGGCACATTCTTCATTTCGCCCATCACATTCTTTAGAATTCCCTTTGTGCCCAAGTATTTTATTCTAAAAGACTCCAAATCTTCTTTTGAAGATATTTTAATCGCAGTAATTTCTTTTTTATATTGCTCTATATGCGCCAATAACTGATTCATAATACAAAGTTATGAAGCAAAAAGTTAAAATATTAAATAATGAATAAACTAAATAAAAAAATTCAATAACTTTATTAAAAATTTTAAACCATGTCATTATTTAAATCGGGTAATCCCACCCTTTCAGAAAATAAATTCAGGGACACGATAATTTCAACAACGATTACAGATGAAAACGCGATGACCATTAAAGGCACGCTGAACAAATTTGGCTTTATGCTTCTTATGCTGATGGGCACCGCCTTTTACTCTTGGAAGGAAGCTTCTAACGGCGGAGCAAACACAATGGGAATGATTTGGGGAGGTGTAATTGGTGGCTTTATTATCGCCTTGGTATTAATGTTTAAAAGAGAATGGTCTCCATACCTCGCTCCATTATACGCCTTATTGGAAGGATTATTCATTGGGGCAATTTCTTCTTTTTTTAATGCTGCCTATCCAGGTATTGTCATTCAGGCTGTTGGTTTAACCTTTTCAGTTGGAATTGGAATGTATTTTCTTTTTTCGATGAAAATAATCAGGGCTACTGAAAAATTTAAATCAATATTAATTGCTGCTACTGTTGGAATTGGATTGTTTTATCTAGCAACTTTTATTATTGGAATGTTTGGTGTTGATGTTAATGAATCGATGCCTTTTATTAATGGTGGTGGAATGTTTGGAATTGGATTCTCCTTATTTGTAGTAGCAATAGCTGCACTTAATTTGATATTAGACTTTGACATGATAGAGAAAGGCGCTGAAATGGGTGCTCCTAAATATATGGAATGGTATGGCGCATTTGGATTGATGGTAACTTTCGTATGGCTGTATCTTGAAATATTAAGATTGCTTTCAAAAATCAGTAGTAGAAATTAATTTGTTAATAATATATAATTAAAACCGAGAGTAATAAATTCTCGGTTTTTTTATGCCCCAATGAGTTGCATGGATATATGCCGGCATTAAACCAGTCTGCTTATTCATTATTTTTTGTTATTTTGGGACTCAAATTTTACATATGAAAAAAATAAGCTTACTTCTAGTTTCGATTTTTATGTTATTGAACAACAGCTTTAGCCAAACTAAACTTGTTGAAAAAATAGTTAGAAAAGGTAATGAAATCATTATCCCATATGAAAAATATGTGTTGTCGAACGGACTTACCGTTTTGTTACATGAAGATCATAGTGACCCTATAGTGCATGTTGATATTACATATCATGTAGGAAGCGCAAGAGAAGAAATTGGCAAAAGTGGTTTCGCTCACTTTTTTGAACACATGCAATTTCAAGGAAGTGACAATGTAGCGGATGAGCAACATTTTAAAACAATCACAGCAGCAGGAGGTACTTTAAATGGCAGTACAAATCAAGATAGAACAAATTATTTTGAAACAGTACCAAGCAATCAACTGGAGAAAATGTTATGGTTAGAGTCGGATCGAATGGGATTCTTCTTAGATGCAGTAACACAGCAAAAATTTGAAGTACAAAGAAGTACCGTTAAAAACGAACGAGGGCAAAACTATGATAACAGACCTTATGGGTTGGTGAATGAATTTACCAGTAAAAACTTATATCCTTATGGGCACCCTTATAGTTGGTTAACCATTGGATATGTTGAAGATTTAAACAGGGTAAATGTGCAGGATTTAAAAAACTTCTTTTTACGTTGGTATGGGCCTAACAATGCAACACTTACCATTGGTGGAGATCTCATACCTAGTGAAACCATCAAGCTTGTAGAAAAATATTTTGGCAGCATAAAAAAATGTCCTGAAGTAAAAAAAACCATCTTGCCTGATGTGAAAGTAGCTTCAGATAGATATGTTTCCTATGTAGATAATTACGCCAGAGTTCCTATGCTATTAAAAACGTATCCAACTATACCTAACTACAATAAAGATATGGCGCCACTTTCTTGTTTAGCACAGATTTTAGGTCAGGGTAAAACATCTATTCTTTATCAGCAATTAGTAAAAACACAAAAAGCATCTCAAGCAAGTGCCAACAGCAGATTAACGGAATTATCCGGTGATTTCTCAATTCAATTAATTCCGTTACCAGGCAAATCATTAGCCGCAATGGATAGTTTATATAAAGAGGCGTTATTGATTTTTGAGAAAAGGGGTGTTACAGATGAAGATATTGAAAAATTTAAAGGGGCGATAGAAGCACAATATATCAATGGGCTTCAAAGCGTATCAGGTAAAGTTTCTCAATTAGCCGCCTTTCAAACATTTACCGGCAATCCGAATAAAATCGGAAGCATGCTTGACATGTATCAACATGTAACAAAAGAAGATGTTTTACGTGTTTATAATACTTACATCAAAAACAAAGGATGCGTAACAGTTAGTGTATTAACAAAAAATGATAAAAATGGTCCAGCAATGGCCGATAACTATAAAATAGACAGTTCTAATTATACTAACCCAAATTATGGATATAACGGGTTGGTATATTCGAAGAGTAAAGATAATTTTGATAGAAGCAAAATGCCGAAAACAGGACCAGCGCCTAATGTAAAAGTGCCTGCTTATTGGAAAAGAGAGTTGCCTAATGGCGCAAGTGTTATTGGCGTAAATTATAATGAGCTTCCCATTGTAAATGTCTCCATTACAATTCCTGGCGGACATTTAGCACAAGCAACTGATACGTCGAAAATCGGTTTGGCTAATTTTGTTGGGAACATGCTCAATGAGGATACTAAAAAATACACAGCAGAGGAAATGAGTGTTGAACTTCAAAAATTAGGAAGCAGCATTAGTATTAATAATACTATTGATGGGATGCGGTTTAGCTTTCAAACATTAAAGAAAAACATAGATAAAACTATTGCGCTTTTTGAAGAAAGAGTATTAGAACCAAAATTTACTGAAGACGCTTTCTCTCGTTTACAAAAGCAAGCCTTAGAAGGCTTTAAGCAAGCTAAATCTCAGCCAGCCACTATTGCAAATAATGTTTTTGATAAAATAAACTATGGTGCCAATAATATACTTGGTATGAATGATAACGGCACTGAGTACACTATAAAAAACTTAAAAATTAGCGATATTGAAAATTACTACGCTAATTATATGACGACTCAGAAAGCCAAAATAGTGATCGTAGGAGATATTAATGAAAATGAAATTTTGCCTAAGTTGACTTTTTTGAATAAATTAAGCAATAAAAAAATCGAATTGTCAAAACCTTCTTCAGTGCCCGATGTGAATAAAACGACTATTTATTTAGTTGATGTTCCAAGAGCAGCGCAAACAGAATTCAGAGTTGGCAAAGTACTTGATATGCCCTATGATCTCACCGGAGAATATTATAAAGCAGATTTGACAAACTACATTTTAGGAGGAAATTTCAACAGTAGATTAAATTTAAATTTAAGAGAAGATAAAGCCTGGACTTATGGTGCCAGATCAAGCTTTAACGGAAATAAATATGCGGTGACTTTTTCATTCAGTTCTGGAATTAAAGCCAACGCAACTGATAGTGCGCTAACAGAAGTTTTAAAGGAATTCAACAACTATATAAATAACGGTGTTACAGATGAAGAAATGGCTTTTATGAAAAGTGCAATTAGCCAAAGAGATGCTTTACAATATGAAACACCTAGTCAGAAATCCAACTTTATTGCTCGTTTACTAGAAAATCATCTAGAGGGAGATTATATTGAAAAACAAAATTCGATAGTTGATAATATTAGCAAAGCAGAAGTTTTAAATTTGGCTGCAAAATGGATTCAGCCCGAAAGAATGAACATTTTATTAGTGGGTGATAAAGCAAAGATATTACCGGGATTACAAAAATTCGGTTATGAAATAATTGAATTAGACGTTGAAGGGAATAGAAAATAATAAATTATTTTTTTCTATTAACAATTTCGTTGTATACACCATCCCATAAATGTATTCTACTTTGGAGTGATATTATAGAAGCCTCTATTGCATCGCTCCATTTTTTTTCATCTTGTCCGCACAACAAAGCAGTCATTTCCAATGCTAGATGGCTATGATGATCTCCATCAACCTCAATGTGTCTTTCAAGGTAATATTTAAACACGGTAATTTTATCTGGCTCAACCTTCTCTATGTCATTAATAATAGCATGAAACATACCAGGAATAAGATCTTCTCTACCAAAAGTAAAAATAGCAGCTTGTATATGGGGTTGGTTGCTTTGAATAATATTAAACGTATTTTTTATAAACTGTTGAGCAGCTGGAGGAACATTGGCGTGATTAAATGCAACATCGAACGGTGTATTTTGTTTAATTAATTCAATGAAATTATTAATACAGGTTGTATCTGCTTTTGATTGATTCATAGCGTCTAAATACAATTCAAAATGACTTTTCCTTAACCCATTTAGGTCGATATCAGATTCCTCCCCAACTACAATTTCATTAATAAGAAATCTAGTGTCTGCAGAACCTGTAGGAAACCAAGGTACAGAAGTACAAGTAAGATTATTTTGCAAAGTCTTTAATAAAGACATGAAATCCCAAACTGCAAAAACATGGTATTTCATAAAGACATTAATATCATCTATGTCTTTTATTACACTATATACTTTATGATTAATGATTTGATTTCGTAGCGGATCAATAGCTGCTTTTATTTTTTCTATGTAATTATTCACTTTTTTGTGCGCAAATTAATACTAGTAAAATAAATAATAAATTAATGTTGATGAAATTCATAAATATATTTATAAAAGATTAATCAATTTAAACTCAAGCATCTTATGATTAAGACACCCTAATAATTTAGTCAATAATAAAGCTATTTTTATTGTTACCCTTAAGCAACTATTTTGTATCTTGATTGACGTTTTAAAAATCATTTTTTTATGAAGGCAATTGTAGATTGCAATAGTTTTTATGCTTCCTGCGAAAGATTGTTTAAGCCTTCCTTAAACAATAAACCTGTAGTGGTATTAAGCAATAACGATGGCTGTATTGTTTCGAGAACAGATGAAGCGAAAGCGCTCGGAATACAAATGGCTGGGCCTTATTTTCAGAATAAAAAAGAAATTGAACAAAATAATGTAGCCGTTTTTTCTAGCAATTATCATCTATACGGAGATATGAGTAAAAGAGTAATGGATACATTAAAAATGTTGTCGCCTGCTGTAGAAGTATACTCTGTTGATGAGTCTTTCTTAGACCTTGCTGGGATTGACGAAGCAAAATTATACGAATACTCGCTTTATTTAAAACATACAACAGAATTATGGACAGGTATTCCAGTTTCAGTTGGTGTGGCGCCTACAAAAGTGTTATCTAAAATAGCCAACAGATTAGCAAAGAAAGATAAAGCGGGCACAAAGGGGGTAATGATTCTTCAAACAGCAGAACAACAAATGGAGGCATTAAAAAAAACAGCAGTAGAAGACATTTGGGGCGTTGGTTATGCTAATTCTAAAAAATTGCAACTGTTTAATATTAATACTGCCTGGGACTTAAAGAACATGAGTGAAGAATGGGCAAGAAAAAACTTAGGGGGTGTTGTTGGTGTTAGATTAATAAAAGAATTAAATGGCATGCCCTGTATTGAAATGAAAGATCCGTTAACTACAAAAAAAATGATTGCCACAACACGTATGTTTGGCAAACGTATTTATACATTACAAGAAATTAAAGAAGCTGTTGCTACATACATATCACGAGCTGCAGAAAAATTGCGCAGGCAAAATGGTGCTGCCGGATCATTGAGTATTTTTTTGGTATCAAATAACAATACGAGTTACGATCAATACGCACCATCTTCTCAATCTGCTTATATTAATTTGCCGATAGCAACTTATTTAACCAATACGCTGATCAGTCATGCTATGCCATTGGTAGAATCTCTATTTAATGAAGGAGGCTGCTACATTAAAGCAGGTGTTATTCTCGGAAAAATTGTTCCTTGCGAAACTATTCAATACAATCTTTTCGAACCTGAAGAGAAATTGTTTGCCAAAAAGCTTATGCATACTGTAGATAATATCAATTTTAGCATGCGGAATGACCTTATAAAGTTTGCAAGATCGGGCACTACTAAAAATTGGAAAATGCGTCAAGAAAAAAGGAGTAAACAATTTACTACAAGGTGGGATGAGTTATTTCTTGTAAAATAAAGGTTTAATTATTTTAAGTATTAAAAGTATCGCAGACTTCCTTCATTGCATGAACATATTTTTTTGTTTCCAAAAATGTTTGCGTGCCAGAAAATGAAAGCTGTTGATATAGGCCTGGTTCGTTAATAACCTTTTTTAATTTATCTACTAACATGGGAAGGTTTTTATCAAAATCCTCATCAAGCCAAATTGCATTTTTGCCATCTCTCGAATAATGTACAATTTCTCCAACAGGCGTTACTATAGGAACCAATCCGCAATTCAACGCTTCTACAACCGACAAGGCCATACCTTCATAATCACTTAATTGTAGCAAGTAATCATACTCACGCATAGTAGGAATTACTTGATCAAGAGGCAAGACGTCATTAATAAATATGTCGTGTTCTAATCCTAGCTGAGCTATTTGTTTCTTAAAAAATGGAAGATCTCCATTACCATAAATATGAAAACTAAAATTGATTCCATTAAG
>CANICR010000031.1 GCA_947466405.1 Chitinophagaceae bacterium
AGCAGGGAATGGTATATCAGCAAAGTAAATAGAATAAAAGAAGTAATACCAGATTGCGGCTTGTCTACAGATTTAATAGCAGGGTTTTGCACGGAAACAGAAGAAGACCATCAAGCGTCATTAACCTTAATGGAATATTGCAAATACGACCTAGCCTATATGTATTTTTATTCTGAAAGACCAGGAACATTAGCTGCAAGGAAATATGAAGACGACATTACGCTTGAAGTAAAAAAAAGAAGGCTTCAGGAATTAGTTGCCTTGCATCGAATCCATTCTTTAGAAAGTATGCAAAAAGAAGTAGGGAAAATATTTAAAGTGCTAATAGAAGGAGATTCTAAAAAGAACGATCAGGAATATTATGGCAGGAATGATCAAAATAAAGTAGTTGTATTCCCAAAATTACATTTCAAAAAAGGTGAATACGCCATGGTAAAAATAAATGAATGTACCGCAGGCACACTCATTGGACAAGCAATAATATAAACAATGGATTTACAATTAATAAAAAACAGATTCGGAATTATTGGCAACTCACCCTCATTGAATCACGCATTGAATGTTGCCACACAAGTATCTAATACTGATTTAAGTGTATTAATTAATGGGGAAAGCGGCGTAGGTAAAGAGGTGTTTTCTCAAATTATTCATGCTTTATCATCCAGAAAACACAATCCATTCATAGCCGTAAATTGTGGCGCTATCCCAGAAGGAACTATAGATTCAGAATTATTTGGCCATGAAAAAGGTTCTTTCACTGGCGCCGTTGACAGTAGAAAAGGATATTTTGAAACCGTAAATGGAGGAACTATCTTTTTAGATGAGATTGGAGAAATGCCTTTAGGTACACAAGCAAGACTTTTACGTGTTCTAGAAACAGGCGAATACATTCGAGTAGGTAGTAGCAAAGTACAAAAAACTGACGTAAGGGTAATCGCTGCCACTAACAAAGATTTATTAGAATATACTGATAAAGGAAAATTCAGAGAAGACCTTTATTACAGACTAAACACTGTACCCATTAGGGTGCCTGCGCTCAGGGACAGACAAGAAGATATTATTTTATTATTCAGAAAGTTTGCCACTGATTTTGCAGAAAGGTATAAAACCAGCCCAGTTCAATTATCAGATGACGCAAAAACAATCCTGATCAATTATTCCTGGCCAGGGAATGTGCGCGAATTAAAAAATATAGCAGAACAAATTTCTGTGTTAAGTAAAGACAAAAATATTTCAGCACCTCAACTTTCCAGCTTCTTACCAGAACATCATTCTACAAGATTGCCTGCTTTAAGTGGCGGTCCAGGTGCGGTAAGCCAAGCGGAATTTGCAAACGAAAGAGAAATACTTTACAAGCTTTTTTTCGATATGAAAAAAGATGTGAACGAATTAAAGAAAATGTTTTTTGATTTAGTTCAAAATCCAAATATTAACCAGCATGTACCCGTATACCAAGCTGACAACAACTCTGTAAAAGAAATAAGCTCACCAGTCAATGCTAATTATGCTTCCTCTAACCAATCGGTTATTTACAGAAACGACCAACATTCAACTATTCAACAACATGAAGACGTTGAAGAATCATTGAGTATTATTGATAAAGAAAAAGAATTAATAATTAAAGCATTAAAAAAACACAGAGGCAAAAGAAAAGACGCTTCATTGGATTTAGGCATTAGCGAGAGAACGCTATACAGAAAATTGAAAGAATACGATATTGAACATTTATAAATAAGCGGTTTAAAGAAAAATAAATTACTACTTCATGAGATATAAATTTACAAAATATCATACAATATATTCCCACCTCCTTTGTTTATTAATTTTGTTCCTTTTTAATGATGCATCTTGCAAATATTCATTTAAAGACACCTCACCTATTCCTGTTGAAGTAAAAACATTTCGGGTTAACTATTTTCAAAATAAAGCAGAATATGTAAACACCCAATTATGTCCACAATTAACAGAAAAACTTAAACAGAAGATAATAAGCACTACCCGATTAAATCAAACCAATGCGGAAGATGCTCATTATGATATCAGCGGGTATGTATCACAATATAATACAAGTACCATAAGTATTAGCGGCAGTAATTCCAGCGGAAATAGATTAACTATCAGCTTCCATTTAATTTTTAAAAATACACTAGACGAAAAAAAGAATTTTGAAACCGACTTAACAAGGACATTTGATTTTAGTTCTACTTTAAATTTAACTCAAGCAGAATCCTCACTAAATAATGACATTGTGAAGAATTTTGTAGATGAAATTTTTAATAAGATTTTTTCCAACTGGTAATTATCAGCATAAACTATTTTGTAAAATGAATTAACTTTTTATACATGCGACACCAAGAACTCTTTACTGAAATTTATCACCAAAATATCTCCGATATCAATTCGTCGACACTGATAAAAAAAGAAAAAGAACAATACCCGTATTTTGGAATTGCTCATTTCTTTTCATTAAAATTATCGAATAAGAATCAGGAGGATTATCAAAATATTGCCAGCAAAACAGCCCTGCATTTTAATAATAATATTCTATTAAATAGTCAGCTTGATGATAGTGATTTAAATATAGCTATTAAAAAAGAGTTGATTTCTAATGAACGACTTCAAGATGAATTGCTTTTTGAACCATTATATACTACAGACTACTTTGCATCGCAAGGAATAAAAATTAGTGATGAATCACTCCAAAACGACAAACTAGGACAGCAACTAAAAAGTTTTACAGATTGGCTAAAGACTATCAAGAAAACGCATGGTGAAAAATTACCCGAAAATACAGTACAAGTAGATGCTGCCATTCAACGAATGGCAGAAAATAGTAATATAGATGCGTCTGTTATTACAGAATCTATGGCTGAAGTATTCATTCAGCAAGGAAAAATCAATAAAGCAATAGATATATATCAAAAATTAAGTTTGCAGAATCCTTCCAAAAGTCCTTTCTTTGCAGACAAAATCGAATCATTAAAATAGAAATAAAATGTTAGCACTATTTGGAATTCTTATCATTATCGCAAGTTTAATTCTTGGATTTATTGTATTAATACAAAACCCAAAAGGTGGTGGCTTATCTGGCACATTTGGAGGAGTTGGTAACCAATTAATGGGAGTAAAACAAACCACCGATGTATTAGAAAAAGGAACATGGATTTTTGCTGCAGTAGTTGGTGTTTTGTGCATGATTTCACCAGCATTTATTCCTAAAGATGGTTCTTCTAAAGAAGATGATTTAATTAAAGGGATTACTACAAAACCTCAACAAAATATTACAACACCTCAGGCTACTCCGGCAAACACAACTCAAATGCCAGGAACAACCCCTGCAGGAAAATAATTTATATTGACTGTATCAAACCCCGCAATTGCAAGATTAGCGGGGTTTTTTATTACATATTGATCGCTTTAAAATTAACACTTAGATGAAATCAATTGTTAAAATCATTTCTTTACTTTTCATTATCATTAGTGCTATTTTCTGCTGGAATGCATTTGGGCCCTTAGTTTCTGCTCCTGTTGATAAATATTTTTATATTAAATCAAAAAGCAATTATGAAGAAGTGAAAGAAAATTTAATTGCCCAAAAAATAATATCACATTCTTTTTTCTTTGACATTTTTTCAAAAGTAATAGACTACCCTAAAAACATAAAATCAGGTAAATATGAATTTAGCAATAATAGCAATCTATTCAGCTTGCTTAGAAAATTAAAATCAGGTAGACAGGCAGAAGTAAGATTAGTCATTAACAAACTTCGTACAAAAGAGAATCTTGCAAAAAAAATTAGCGAAAATTTTGAGGTTGATTCGTCAGAAATAATTCAATTTTTATTAAGCAATGATTCATTGGCCCCTTATCATTTGGATACAAATACAGTAATGAGTATTATTATTCCAAATTCATACCTTTTTATATGGAACAGTTCATTTAATAAAATATTTAGCAGATTAAAAAAACAACATGACTATTTTTGGGAAGGGAAGCGAACTATACAAGCTAAAAAATTAGGTTTTACTGCTGAACAAATTTATATCATTGCAAGTATAGTAGAGGAAGAAACCAATATGGAAGACGACAAGCCGAAAATAGCGAGTGTCTATATTAATCGATTAAAAAAAGGCATGAAACTACAAGCAGATCCTACTGTAAAATATGCACTACGGCAATTTGAACTAAAAAGAATTCTGCATGGTCATCTTACTTTTCCTTCGTCTTATAATACTTATCAAACCTCCAGGTTGCCCCCTGGACCAATATGCACCCCATCAATAAATACCATAGATGCAGTATTGAATGCCCCTATAACCGATTATATTTTCTTTGTAGCAAAATCGGATTTTAGCGGATATTCAGTCTTTTCATCCAATTATTCTGACCATTTAATAAATGCAAAAAAATATCAACAAGCATTGGATATATTATTAATGAATAAATCATTAAAAAATAAATAATCACTTTGACGAAATTTGAAAGAATATTAATCACAAAAACACCCCTTGCATTTTTAATTAATAAATGCAAACATATTCACCCTCCAGGGTTTGAAGGAGTTCCATTATACGATGTGATTAGATTCTTTTATAAACAAATAAAAACGCATGGATTAACAGAAAGGGCTTCTGCTATTTCTTACAATTTCATCATGGCAATACCTCCATCTTTACTTTTCATTTTTACCCTCATCCCCAATTTGCCTTTCATATCTAAACGTGCTATTAGAACTCAATTAAACAGCATGATTCACGATATCATTCCTTCTAATACTTACAATAAAGAATTAATAAAATTTGTAGACTCTTTTATTTATGATAACCGAATTGGATTATTGTCTTTTGGACTATTCGTTTCCTTTTATTTTGCATCAAATGCAATGATGGGCCTCATCAGATCATTTAATAGAAAAAACTATATTGGATTTGAAAAAAGAATGGGAATTGCGGCAAGGTGGATTGCCATAAAATTAACGATGCTGATTTTTGCACTATTTATGTGTTATTTTATCTTACTGATTTCTCAAGGAGCTATTTTGAAATTATTAGTAAAAACCCAACACCTCAGAGATATTATAGCCAACACAAGATGGATTTTCATAATCTTACTTATCTTTTTTGCCATCGGATTTATATTTAAATACGCCCCCTCTGTTGAAAAAAGATGGAAATTGAATTCGCCTGGAACCATTACTACTACTTTACTTAGTTTATTGTCTTCAATAGGATTTTCTTACTTTGTAACAAATTTCAGTAAGTATAATGTTCTATATGGCTCTATTGGAACTATCATGATGATCATGGCTTTGATATACTTGAATTCACTTGCTATTCTTATAGGATTTGAATTAAATGTGAGTATAAATTCCTTAAAGATCATTGCTAATGAAAGAAAAGATACAGAAAAGAAGAAAAAAGCTATAAAGAAATAGTTATTAAAAAGGATAGAAATTGAATAATTAGCTTTTGGTCAATACCCTATTTCAAAGTAATTTTGCATTCGTAATCTAAAACTACAATATTATGGCATACGACGTTATCGTTTTAGGCAGTGGACCTGGTGGTTATCCTGCTGCAATCAGAGCAAGTCAATTAGGCAAGAAAGTTGCTATTGTTGAAAAAGAAAGCTTAGGGGGTATCTGCCTCAATTGGGGATGTATTCCAACAAAAGCATTATTAAAAAGTGCACAAGTGTATGAATATGCCAAACATGCTGCAGATTATGGAATTACAGTAGATAAAGCTACCGCCGATTTTTTAAATGTGATTAAAAGAAGTCGTGGCGTTGCCGACAAGATGAGCAAAGGGATTCAGTTTCTGATGAAGAAAAACAAAATTGACGTTATTATGGGAACTGGGAAGTTAATCTCTTCCAACAAATTAGAAGTAACTGCCAGTGATAACAATAAACAAATTTTAGAAGCTAAAAACATCGTTTTAGCAACCGGTGGTCGTGCAAGACAATTACCTTCAATGCCTATTGATGGTAAAAAAATTATTGGCTATAGAGAAGCTATGTCTTTACCCACTCAACCTAAAAGTATGATTATTTGTGGAAGTGGTGCTATCGGAAGTGAATTCGCTTATTTCTATAATAGTATGGGTACAAATGTTACCATCGTTGAATTCTTGCCAAGAATCGTTCCAGTAGAAGATGAAGACATCAGCAAAGAGATGGAAAAGCAGTTTAAAAAACAAGGCATAACGATTATGACTAATAGCGAAGTGACTAAAGTGGATACTTCAGGCTCTGGCATTAAAGCAACTGTTAAAACCGCCTCAGGCGAAGTAGTTTTAGAAGCTGATATATTATTAAGTGCAGTTGGAGTCGTTGCTAATATTGAAAATATAGGGTTAGAATCTTTAGGCGTAAAAACGGAGAAAGGAAAAATTATTGTTGATGTAAATCAGCAAACTAATATCAATGGATTATATGCTATAGGAGATTGTACGCCAGGTCAGGCTTTAGCTCATGTTGCCGCCAAAGAAGGAATCAATGCAGCAGAACATTTAAGCGGTCACAAACCTGAACCTATGGATTATAATAATATCCCAGGATGTACCTATACCTCTCCAGAAATTGCTTCTGTAGGTTATACTGAAAAGGCTGCTAAAGAAGCTGGATATGAAATCAAAGTTGGTAAATTTCCTTTTATAGCAAGTGGCAAAGCAGTAGCAGGTGGCACAACAGATGGATTTGTAAAAGTAATATATGATGCCAAATATGGCGAATTCCTTGGATGCCATATGATTGGAAACAATGTAACGGAAATGATTGCTGAAGCCGTAGTAGCCCGTAAGCTAGAAACTACAGCTCATGAAATATTAAATGCTGTTCACCCTCACCCTACTATGAGCGAAGGACTTAAAGAAGCTACCGCTGCTGCCTACGGCGAAGCTATTGACATATAAGTATTGTAAAAAAATAAACTACATTTATAAAGTAAATAGATAGTCCGATTGTTATCATCGGGCTATTTTTTTTTAACCCATTAATATGAATAGGATTTTATAGGCACTATTCAATTAATAATTTATAAAAATTGACAGAAATAAATATCATACTAACCATCTTAGAATCGCTACAAAAAGAAAATTCAAATAATGTATTTATAAATAGCTTACATCATCAATTTTGTAATCGTGGCGGTTTAAGTAAAAAACAATTAGAAGGGCTACATGCTAAAGCCATACAATCAAATGTTATTAGCCAGGCAAAAATTGCTACACTTGAAGCCATTATAAAAAAGAAACCTACCAGATATAAATCGGAAATAATAAAAAATATCCCTGAAGAAAAAATAGATAACAGTATTGAACTTTCCTTACAACAAATTCTGGCAAAATACCCAAATCATAAAATGGCATTATTCCTACATTCAAAGCTGGTTCACCATGATCCATTTACAGAAGGAGAAAAAAATGAAGTGAAAAGATTAGCTAAAGTATTACTAACTAATTAATTCGATATTATTCAGCCTAGTTAACGCCAAATACCTTTTTCAATATTGCGGTAACTTGTGCCGCAGGGTCTTTTCTGATTTTTTGCTCTTCAATGGCCACTGCATAAAAAATTCCATTCATAGCCTTGTCCGTTACATATTGATTCAAATCAGTATCTACTTTTTTATTGGAGAATCTATTGTAATTAGTAAATACGTCTTTCCAATATGCAGTTGCATTTACTTTATCCAATGATGCCTGAATAACGGGCTTCATTTTTTCTTTCAATTCTGCTGAAGTGGTAGCCTTTAAATATTCAGTAGCCGCATGATCATTCCCTTTTAATATATTTAATCCATCAGTAATTGTCATCTTTTTAACCGCGTTGATAAAAATATCTCCGATGCCGTTTGCCGCATCTTCCGCTGCTCTATTCATTGATAATATTGCTTTATCAACCAATGACTCCATTCCCATTTTCCTTAAAGTTGATGCCACTTCTTTTGCTTCTTCTGGCATTAATATTTTAATAGTTGCGTCTTGAAAAAAACCATCAACTGTACCTAATTTTTTTGCGCTGTTTTGAGTCCCTATGGTTAATGCTTCTTTTAATCCATTGATAATATCTTCATTAGTTAATGAAGATCCATTATTATTTGAGGAAATAGTTTTCAAAAGCTCATCTGCTGCTTTTTTTGTACTTTTATTTACTGAGGAAGTTGCTTTTTTTAAAATGCCTTGAGAATAAATTGTAGAAACCAGCATTAGGGAACAAACAAAAAGGATTATCTTTTTCATTATATTTTTTTACAAAAATACATATACACTATTGTTAAACACATTTCTGTGTTATCTTATTTATATTGAATAGTGTTAAAATTTTATAAACTTCATTATCTTATGGCTAACATCATCCTCTACTTTTAAAAGATACAGCCCTGGCTTAAGCATTGACAAGTCAATATTAGCATTATTAGCAGTGGCTCTTTTCGTGATTAGCAATTTCCCTGAAGTTGAAAATACAGAAATCCGCTTACCCATTAATTGATACCCATTTTCTCCAAAAACTTTTAAATCAAAATGAGCAGGGTTTGGAAATATCAAAATGCTAGGTTCTTTTTTTACATCATTAACAATGGTATCGGAAGGCAAAGTTGCTCCTGACTCAACTAGTGAACTATCACAACCAAATGAATACAAGAAAGAATTCCTTGGACCATTGGTTGAAAATAATCCCCTGATTAAATTTTTCTGTCCATCACTAAACATATTCATGCAAGCATCATCTGTATAATCCATAAAATTCATAAACATATCCCCATTGGCATTGGGTGAACAGTCGCTTAATTTTGGAAAAGAAGGACAATTGAAATTACAAGAAGATTGATTTGGTGTATCATCTATTCCATCACTACCACAAATATTGTCACCCCAAATATGCCTGAGTCCTAACCAATGACCAATCTCATGTGTGGCAGTACGACCTTTATTGAAAGGATATTTTATATTTCCTGTTGTCCCAAAACAATCATACTGAATAACCACACCATCTCTGTCTATCTGTCCATTCGGAGGAGTAGAATAACCAATTGTACTGCTTTGTAAATTACAAATCCAGATGTTTAAATATTTTTTACAATCCCAAGAATCATCCCCACCAGATGAAGCATATTTCATCGCATCATCAATTGAAAAAGATGTTTTACTGGTATACTTTCTGATGATACCAGTTGTTGTCCTCCCCTGAGCATCTAACTTAGCCAAACAAAAAGAAATGTTACAAGCGGCTGCAACTTGCTTAAAAACGGATGGAGTATTTATCGTATCCTTATTTATTTTATTAAAGTCTTCATTCAATACTTGTAGTTGAGATATTATCTGCGCATCGCTGATATTTTGAATTGCTGTATTATACAAAACATGAATTACCACAGGTATAGAAATCATTTCATTAGAATATGGGTCTCTGGCATTTGAGGAGTTACTTTGAAGAATAGGCTGACCATTAACCATCAATGTCGACTTCATACTATTATAATAATCAACAGTCCCACATTTACGCTGGGCTAATATTCCAGAAAAAATAAATAAAGAAATAAAAAATAAAATAATTCGCATTATTAATATATTAAACCAATGAATTTTAAAAATTCATTTTTCAATGCGATTTTGGATTAATTCTATTAGAAAACTGTAAATGATATTAGGTTATTTCTGTATATTGGAGGTAAACAGCATTTATTTTTTACAGAAAAGATAAATAATGTTTCAAAGGTGAGGCAAAGCTAGAAATTATATTTTGTAAAAGGAAGCTTTTTAACCTTTTTTATTGTTTTTTAATAAAATCTCTTCAATAGTATACCCTAATTTTGCCCCTTAACTACTCATTATGAGATCTTTATCAATATTTCTTTGTGTTATTATCATTTCCTGCCATTCCAACGAATCGGTAGACCATGATCCTGATATTGAAACCCCTCATATTGGAATTAATGCCCCTCCTGATTTAAGTTTCAATGTAATTAGTGTTTTTAATCACGATACAAGTGCATATACACAAGGACTAGAATTTTTTAAGGGTACTCTTTATGAAAGTACCGGAGATTACGAAACCTCCTCTTTGAGAAAAACAGATTATAAAACTGGGAAAGTTTTCCAAAAAAATGTAATGGGAACCGATAAGTTATTTGGTGAAGGCATTACTGTTTTTAATAATAAAATTTATCAGCTTACCTGGCAAAATCATGAGGTCTATGTTTATGATGTAGATAATATTAATAAGGTTAT
This sequence comes from Chitinophagaceae bacterium, assembly GCA_947466405.1. GTDB lineage: Bacteria > Bacteroidota > Bacteroidia > Chitinophagales > Chitinophagaceae > Ferruginibacter. The sequence continues at coordinate 10,233 of CANICR010000031.1, forward strand.
TAAAACTTTTCCATGGCCTTATGAAGGTTGGGGAATTACGCATGACTCCAGCAGCTTAATCATTAGCGATGGTTCTTCTACTATTTATTTTGTTGATCCGGAAAATTTAAAAGTTAAAAGCACATTGGCAGTCAGGAACGATCAAGGTGCAGTTGATATGCTAAATGAGTTAGAATACGTTAATGGGGTTATTTATGCCAATGTTTATCAATCAAATTTAATTGTGAAAATAGATGCTGAAAGTGGTGTCGTGATTGGAGTAATGAAACTTCAAGGTCTTTTACCTGAAAAAGATTATATCCCAAATAGAACAGATGTACTCAATGGAATAGCATACAATGCCTCAAGCAATAGTTTTTTTATTACTGGCAAAAGATGGCCAAAGATGTTTGAAATTAAATTGAACTGATTTTCCCCTCATAAATTAAAAAAAATGGCTTCTAAATTAGAAGCCATTTTTTATTTGGTACAAAACAAATTATTTATTGTGGAAGTAGAACCGCATCTATTTTATGCAATACTCCGTTTAGATAATTTTGATCACTTGTTCCCATTGGATCAGGCAACATAGGATTGCTATTTACAATTACTTTCGCAGCTGGTGAATTATTATAAATATCTTTTACTGTTACCATAGTTGCAAAAGGGTTTTGAGGGAATGGGCCTTCAAAAACAGCTTTCAATTTTAACCCAGGATGAGTAGGAAGGGCACTATTTAATAATGTAGGATAAGCAGTCTCTGTTATTGGTAAATTATTTGTAAACACTCGCTGTCCTAGTAAATGATATACGACTATTCCCTTTACTGTTTGAGGCGTTAACGTAGATCCAAGAAGCGGATTTGAAAAAACAGCAGGAGTAGATGCTAAAGATGTAGCCGTCAATATCGCTTGTTGAATAGGCATACCATTACCAACCAACACTTGTGTAATCAGCTTGGTTAATATACTTTTGAATGCTGTATCTACAGGAGCGAACACAGTAAAATCAGGACCAAATGAACTCAAATACCCTTGCAAAGATTCACTCGGCGCTAACCCACTATCTGCTCTATTGATAGCCGCTTTCATGTATGTCAAACTTGTATCGGTACTAATCCTGTCCCAAAGATATCTTTGTGGAGGAGTTACTAAAATATAAGTGTGATGAATAACTCCATTATAAGCCAATTGATCTACGCCAGTTATAGGTACATTGTTTAACCAAGCCCCATTTCTAGTAGAGGGGTATAATGCTATCCTTACAACAGGACCAATAGGTGTTTGAGCAGTAGGATCTGGATTATATAGGGAAGGTAAAATATAATTCGGAAATACATTTGTTATCTGAGTAGATTTTAATACCTGCGGAATAATAGTGCATTGAATTAATGCAGCAGCTTTATCAACTGGAATTGCTTGAATAAAATTATTGAAATAATTATCTGGAGCATTTAAAGGCAGATTAATAGATAATTGTGCTGCTATTGCACTTAATACAGGCTTTATCCCATTATTGTTGGCAACAAACAACGTATAGCTTTTAGATGAATCCTGTAACATCGAAAGCAACCCTCCTCTTTTTAGCAAATTAAAATACAAGCTATCATCTGTATTACCTAATAAAACATTATCCAATGTTTGACCAGTTGGCTGTAATGCCGGGTTTTCTGCGAATTGCTCCAAATTCTTATTGCAGGAAATAATCATCAATGATACAATCACCAATGTGGATAGAAATAATCTTGTTTTGGAAAAATATGTTGTCATAATATTATTATTTGTATGATTAGTTTTTTCTGATTATATAAGTTTGTTATTAATAGATATTGTATCCAAAACTCACATAATACAACCCGCCGATTTTTGCATTACCCACTGCGTTGTAATAATAAGAATTCAGTAAATTATTTGCCCCAATTTTAATGATTGATTTTGTTTGAGGTAATTTATAATTTATCTGTGCATCTAATATATTATTGGGGGTTAAATTGCCATTGGCAAAATCTCCTTCATACAACAATGCATCTTGCCATCTGTATGAAACATTAAAGCCCATACGTTTTTTAAGGCCAAAACCACTATTTGAAATACTGGCATTCATTTTTAATTTGGCCGTGTTAAAATAAGCGACAAAATTATCTGGCACATCTTTTAACTGATCTGAGGAAAGATTTAATCCAAGTCCAAAATTCATAGGTAATCTATAATCAAGACCTAGTCCAAATCCAAAAGTTTTCACTTTTTCTGTTGAATTTACAGGGAGAGAATACCTAAACCCATTAGATGTGTCTGATAGTTTTATCCCTGAATTGTCGATAGATTGAACCACCACTTTTCTTCCTAAGAAATTCTGATATTGACCATAATAACCATAAATATCCACCATTAATTTCCCTTGCATTAATAAGCCCTTGTACCCTAATTCATATGAAGAAATAGCTTCTGGCTTTAATTCCATTGGAACAAACCTTGCTGTATCACTATCACGCAATGTTTCAAAATCATATACTGGATTATTGATCATATCATATTTATTAGAAAAATAATCATTACCTCCCAATAAACGAACATTGCTCCCTACTGCTAAATCAATCCATTGTTGCTGATTTGATGGAAAACGATAGGCAGTTTGATAAGAGAATCTCATATGATTATACTCTGCAACTTTATAGGTTAAAGTTGCCCTTGGAGTGAACCTACCTTTAAAGTTTTGGTTTTTGTCATACCTTCCTGAAAGTGCTAATTTGAATTTATTAGAAAGACTTCTTGTAGCTTGAGCAAAAGCACCATATTCATTTGTGTGTATTGCACTATCTTTCTTGTCTGCAAATAAATTTCCATCAGAACTCAACACATATGTTTTGTAAGAACCCCCTATTATTACATCAGCAATCTTAGAAGTATATTTAGAAAGATTATAATTACCATCTACACAATACAACGAAGAATGATCTACTAATTTTGCGCCACCTTCTGCAAGTGTTTTACTTCTAATTGAATCAAACATTGATTTAAATTGTGCGCTGTTATAATCAGGTCTTGCAGCTCCATTTCCATAATCAGCAAATTGTCTTGCAATGGTATGCGCTTCTGCTTCAGAAATGCCATTCAATTTAGAATTAATATACGATGTAGTATAATCAATATACCAACCATGCGGATTACCATTAGCATCATAATAAACACTTGGCTTCCAGCTTTCATTAAACAAGCGCGTTGCCACCGTAGTATTATATGAATTTGCTGAATTCTCTTGTGTAGTAAAAGCTTTTAAATTCCAATCCTTGTTATTTAACTCAAGTTTATATTGTCCCATTTTAAAGTTCTCCAACGAATATCTTTCACTACCTGTATACGTAGTATTACCTGTACCCCAATAGCCTGCAAGAATTGCTTCCGTTTTTTCACTAACCTTATAATGAAGAGATGAGCTTACTTTGAAATTAATAGTAGTGGGATTAACAATTTCGGATTCTAAATATCCCGTTCTTGAAACATTGATAGCATTTGAAGGAAAATTCTGCAACCAAGGAACTGCAGTACTTATTTGTCTGATATCGGTTGTAGTTTCATCACCATACACATTGATGCCATCATAATTAGGATCAGATTGTCTCGTGCCGGCAATAGCATGCCCACCTGTTGCCGCTCTTGCATAATTTCTGTAATCTTTACCTTGCCAATCTTCTGCCTGTATATATTCTCCGTTTATTTTGAAAGCCACTTTATCAGAAAACTTTTTCGCCCATCTGAAATTGTAATTATGATATATTGAAGGAATTTGCTCATCATCATTGACATGCATTAACCCTTGTTTAACTAAAAAAGAAAATCCCTGATATTTAAATGGGTTCTTACTAGTTAATAACAAGGTACCGTTCATACCACCTGAGCCATATAACGCTGAAGACGCTCCAGATAATAATTCCATATTATCGATGTCTAATTCGCTCAATCCTATAATAGATGCAACAGAAAAGTTCAAGCCAGGTGCTTGATTATCCATGCCATCTACCAATTGATTAAACCGAGTATTACCACTTGAATTAAATCCCCTAGTAGTTGGAGTTGCAAAAGTGAGGGATGCCGTAGTAATGTCTACCCCTTTCAATGATTTTAAAATATCATAATAATTAGCACCTGCTGCATTACGAATATTTGCAGCACTTATTCTTTCAATGGTAATAGGTGATTCTAATATTTTTTCAGGAACACGAGAAGCTGATACTACTACATCCTGACCAAGTTTTGAACTTGGGGTAATGTTTACAATCAAATCATTTGATGAATTAGATATCATAACTTCTTTTTCTTCAAACCCAATTGAAGAAATAATTAATGTGGCAGGCATTTTTTTTACATTGATTGAGAACCCCCCTTTAGAATCTGTATACGTTCCGGTGGAAGTTCCTTTTATCATGACAGACACTGCACTAACAGTTTCATTGGTTTGGCTATTTTTAACCTTACCTGATAGAGTTACATTTTGCGCAAAGACAATAATTGATAAAAAATTGGCAATAGAAAATGTAACCAAATAGATGACATGCTTTCTCATATTTGGATGTTTTGGTTTTGTATACAATGAAAATATGGAATAAATAATTATTTTTAAAAAATAATTACAAACATCTGTTGAAATCTATAAAAAGTAAGGGAGTCATGAAATTAACTGGCTACAATTGCTCCATAATCAATTAGCAATTCCTCGCCTAGTTGTATATCTCGAATCGCTTCAAAATCTTCCCCATCATTAATTGATATTATATTCGGATTGTCAGAATGATTTAAAAATATAACAGGGTCTATCATTTTAAATCCATAAGGTGGGACAAAATAATGCTGATCATCATACAAGCAATGATTTTCAACTAAAAACTTACTATGGGCTGGCAATGTATCTATTTCTGCTTTAGGTATTTTAATCCACTCTGTCTGATCATTCGAAAATAAAGATCGCTGGCCTTTTACAATGTCTATTATAGCAAATACCCCGATACCATGTGTTGGCGATGGCTTAATCATTACAAAAGTACTAGCATTCAATTCCTTTAACAACTCCTCTTTAGTCATATTTATCATTTTCAAAAAGCGCTACTTTGTGATTACATAAATTAAAGACGTGCACTTTTTATTTCTAAATAATGAAATGATGTCTGTTAAGAATCCAATCAAAAATGCTTTCAAAATATTATTTTTACCATACTGCTGCAACTCCCCTAACATACTTACATAAAACGGATCAAACCACATGGGCTTTATTTTTTTTATGTTCAACCCATGGTTATTCATTAGTACTTCCATACTCTTTGGAGAAAAGTGATACAGGTGCCTTGGCACATCATATCCAGCCCAATGATTTTTATACAATTTTGAATCAAATGAAGTATAATTGGGAACTGCAATGAAAAGAACGCCGTCTTTTTTTAATAATTTTTTCAACTGTACAACATATTCTTCTAATTGATGAACATGTTCTAATACATGCCACATCGTTATTGCGTCAAACGATTCAGGAGCCTTGCTAAATAATTCAATTGGATTTTGAGGCTGAATTTTATAAAGTATTGAAGCTTTTTCTGCAGCCATTTCATCAGGCTCTAATCCCAATATCGACCAATCAGCACTTTTCATTTTACTTAAAAAAGCGCCAGTACCACAACCGATATCTAAAATATTTCCCTTCTTTACTCTCGTTTCTGAAATGATTAAATTCTTTTTTGATTTTAGGGTAATTGATCGAACAGTATGATACAAAGAATGGATAAACCCTTTTTTAGTATCGCTATGAGAAACGTAATTATCTGACTTGTAATACCTTCCTATTGCCTCCTGCGAAGGAACATCTTGGGTAAATTTAACCGTACAACTATTGCATTTCCATATGGGAAATATTTCCTTAGAAACTGTATAGTCTGTAGAATCAATATCTTTTTCAATTGACTTGCTTTTACATACTGGACAACATTCATAATGAATCATAAGGTGTATTTATTAAAATTCTTGATAACCAGCTACGGTCTCTCTACTTTCAATTTGATTTATATTGCCAAAATTATTATTATAAAAATTAGAACGACTGAAATAAATAAAAATTATCGCCATTGAAATAATTGTCAGACAAGCAGCCCAGGCCCACCATTTGTATTTTACTACAGTTTTAGTAGCAATTAAACGCTCTGCAATGATATGATTGGTTAACTCATTATCCCCTACCAAAACAGCATGCACATTATTAGGATGAATTACCCGATTTAAATTTAATGAAGGGCTATATAAATGATTGATGCTATTTTGCTTAAAAAACAAATGATCATCTTCGCTTTTTATAAATGAACCTAATTGACTTATTGATTTTTCTTCATTTGGCTTCAAGTCAACCAATTCTTTACAAAAACGATTTAATTCAGTTGCGGATTCTTCCAAATTCAAGAATTGCTTTCCAGAAATAA
>CANICR010000032.1 GCA_947466405.1 Chitinophagaceae bacterium
CAACGATTATTGAATAAGTTTGGGTAATAAAGCTTTAAGAGTTTTGGGAATAAATTTAAAAAGGTCTTACCATTGTAAGACCTTTTTTTTGTGATTCGGATTGGATTCGAACCAATGACCCTCAGCTTAGAAGGCTGATGCTCTATCCAGCTGAGCTACCGAACCCTAATTTGGGATGCAAATATAGCGCGATTTTAGTTTAAAAAATCGGTTTTATTTAAGATTGATCCTAATATTAATAATTTTCTATTTCCTTATCACTCAAATTATCATACTGTTATTTGGGAAATCCTTTGATTTATATATAATTAGACCTTACATTTGTGTTTAAATATTTAAAAAATATAATAGTAATACTTATTACAATTAAAAAATTAATTTAAAATTAGCTTTTATGAAACAAAAACTAACACTTTTATTGTCATTATTTGTGTTGTTATCAAGCACATTTGCACAGACAAGTCAACCTTCTAAAAAAGATAGCAGAAGATTACTTGGTGTTCATTTAGATGCAATGGATGTTAATACGCCACAAGGGTGGAAAGATAACACAACAACTAAATCATTATCGGGATTAAAAAACCAAGATTTAGGTTTTTCTCTTTCTTATTGGAAATTAATTCGTAGTAAAGTAGATTTTTCTACAAAAGCAACAATGATATTTCATAACTATTCTGTAGTGGATAGAAATGTTTATTCTACAAGTTATAATCAATTGGGATTAGAAATTGAGCCTACGTTAAATGTAAAAGCTTTTGAAGATAATTACACTTTCAATGCTTTTGTTACAGCTGGTGTTGGAGCTGGATTATATAGCAATAAATTTGGAGCATACGTTCCTGCAGGGTTAGGGTTACAAGCTAATATTGGTAACAGTACTTATATTTTACTTCAATCTCAATATCGTTTTTCATTAACTAATACTGTAATGAAGGATAATCTTTTTTATTCTCTAGGGTTTTTAGGCAATATGGCAGATGTTAAAGAGAAGCCAGTAAAATTGCCAACACCTCCAGCTATACTTGATCGTGATGACGATGGTGTTGCAGATGCAGATGATAAATGCCCAGATATAAAAGGAGTTCCTGCTTTAAATGGTTGTCCTGATGCAGATGCTGATGGTATTGCCGATGCAGATGATAAGTGTCCAAGTGTTGCTGGTGTTGAAAAATATCAAGGTTGTCCTGTTCCAGATTCTGACGGAGATGGCGTTAATGATGAAATGGATAAATGTCCAAGAGATATAGGAGTTGCAAAATATGAAGGATGCCCAGTCCCTGATACTGATAAAGATGGATTAAATGATGATGAAGATAAATGTCCAGCTGTCGCAGGACCTGCAAGCAATCAAGGTTGTCCAGTAATTGAAAAGAAAATAATCGAGAAAGTAAACTTTACAGCTAGAAATATTTTCTTTGAAAGCTTAAGTTCTACTTTATTGGATAAATCTAAAAAGTCTTTAGATGAAGTAGTTGCTATCTTAAATGCAGATAAATTATTAATGCTTTCTGTGGAAGGTCATTCAGATATCTTAGGTTCAGTTGAGCTTAATAAAAAGTTATCTCAAGAGCGTGCTAATTCTGTAAAAGATTACTTGATTAGTAAAGGCGTAGATGCTAAGCGCTTAAATGCAATAGGCTTTGGTTCTGCAAATCCAATTGGTGATAACAAAACACCAGAAGGTCGTGCAAAAAACAGAAGAACAGAATTATTATTGAGCAATCATTAATAATTTTTAAAACTATATTCAAACCCCAATATTTTTTATTGGGGTTTGTTTTTTGTAAAATACAGCGGGTAATAACCTTGGAAGCAATTTCATAATCTAAGTAATTAATTTGATTTGCAAAATATTGAACCATATTACAACTGGCGTCATTTGTACACTGCAGAGGATGATGTTCTTTCCCCTTTTTATGGAAGAGAATACAGCGAGTTTGAATATTCGCAAACACTCTACAACTATTATATACATCCTCAATGGGATGACTTTGGTTCACGTACACTTTTCATGAAGATATTATTTGTAGATTATGAGCAACACTATGCAATACTTGAATTAATGGGGGAGTGGAATGATGCCATTGAGAATGACATCATGATTATAAGAAGAAATATATCAGATGATTTAGCGGTTAAAAATATTTCAAAATTTATTTTCATCGCGGAAAATGTATTCAATTTTCATAGCAGTGATGATAGTTATTATGAAGATTGGAAAGACCGCCTTCAAGATGACGACGGATGGGTGGTAATTTTAAATATGCCCGAACAAAGTGCCTATGAATTTAAGAGAGCAAGGCTTACGAATTATGTTGAATTGCTAGAACTCCCACAATGGCGTACGTTAAAGCCAGATTTAATATTCAGTATAATAGATGGAGAACAGCAGAAGCGATTAGAGTAAATTAGCTTATTTCTTTTCTAAGCTTCGTGTATTGTTTTAATGATTTTGCTAATCATGTCTGAATGAATATCCAAATGAGTAACCATTCTAACTTGCTTAGCAGAAATGGGGATGCATAAAATATTATGCATTTTTAAGTAATTAGCAAAAGAGGCCGGATTATATTTACCCATTACTTCAAAAATAACCATATTGGTTTCTATGGGTAAGATGTCTCCAATAAAATCTTTTTCTTTTAGTGCATTGCCAATTAAATGGGCATGCAAATGATCTTCCTCCAATCTTTGTATATTATTCTCTAGTGCATATATTCCTGCAGCTGCCATGTATCCCGCCTGACGCATTCCGCCACCCATTACTTTTCTTATTCTTCTTGCTTTTTTAATAAATGATTTGTTGCCAATTAAAACACTGCCAATGGGAGCTCCTAATCCCTTGCTCAAACATATAGAGATACTATCAAATGTATTGCCGAAATCTTTGGGGCTTTGATGTTTAGCTATAATTGCATTAAAAAGTCTGGCTCCATCTAGGTGAAGATTAATGTTATTATTGAGACACAACTGCTTAATCAAATGTAAATCAGTCATTTCATAACAACTTCCGCCACCACGGTTTGACGTATTTTCTATACTTACAAGCGATGTAATAGGTTTATGTATATCGTCAGCATTTATATTTTCCAATACTTTTTCAGCATTTATTTTCCCAAGATTCCCTTCAATAGGTTTTACCTGACAGCCACTATTAAATGCAATGCCACCACCTTCATATATATATATATGACTCATTTTATCGCAAATAATTTCTTCTCCGGGATTTGTATGACATTTAATAGCTATTTGATTTGCCATGGTTCCACTCGGACAAAATAATGCAGATTCCATATTGAACATGTCGGCAATCATTAATTCTAATTGATTTACTGTAGGGTCTTCCCCAAAAACATCATCACCAACTGGTGCTTTATACATAGCATCAAGCATAGCCTGACTAGGTTTTGTAAATGTATCTGACCTTAAATCTATCATACAACAAATGTACGATATGAAATTTAACTCTACTTCCTAGAATTAGTAAAGAAATAATGGGTGTATCAGGCTTAATTAATAGGTGATATTTATCATTTTACTCAGTTTTTTTCCCCAATTACTATGAAATACAAAAATTGAATAGTACCTTTGTGCATGTTTTAGTAGAAATTGAATACATTTCATTTTGCTATAATCTATCTTTAAAATAATTGTATTATATTTTTTCAATTTTCGTATTTAATAGTTAAGAATGAGACAACTTAAAATAGCGACCCAGATAACTAATCGTGATTCGCAAGCAGTAGAGAAATATTTGCAAGAGATTTCTAAAATTTCAATGATTACTCCTGAAGAGGAAACTATCCTTGCCCAGAAAATAAAAATGAATGATCAGCGTGCTTTAGATAAATTGGTGCAAGCCAACTTAAGATTTGTCGTATCCGTTGCTAAGCAATATCAACATCAAGGACTTTCATTAAGTGATTTGATTAATGAAGGTAATCTCGGATTGATTAAAGCTGCTCAACGTTTTGATGAAACTAAAGGTTTTAAATTCATTTCTTACGCAGTATGGTGGATTCGTCAATCAATATTACAAGCATTAGCAGAACAAGGTAGATTGGTTAGATTACCTCAAAATAAAATTGGTACGTATAATAAAGCCAATAAAGCTTATATGGCTTTTGAACAAGAACATGAAAGAGAGCCATCGACAGAAGAATTAGCTGAATTATTAGAAATGAGTGAAACGGAAATCAATAATATTTTCCAAAGCAATACAAGACATACTTCTTTAGATGCACCAGTTCATGAAGCGGAAGATGTAGCGATGGGGGATTTATTAAAAGGTGGTGAAGAAACCGATGAGGATGTAATGCATGATTCTTTGAAAAATGAAATCAGAAGAGTATTAAAGTCGTTAAGTCCACGTGAAGCCGAAATCGTGAATGCCTATTTTGGTTTGGATGGAGAAAATGGAGTAACCATTGAGCAAATTGGTCAAAAATATGACCTTACTAAAGAGCGTATCCGTCAAATTAAAGAAAGAGCCATTAAGCGTCTTCAAAAAGCAAGGTATAGCGGCGCTTTGAAAGCTTATCTTGGATAATAAAAACATATTCAAATGGAGAGCTCCGAATATTTCGGGGCTTTTTTTATTTTTATTTCATAAGTATTTAACAACCACACCAAAGTTTAATTAAATTTGCCACATGAAAAAAGTGTGGTACTCTATTATAGTTATTTTTTTGATTTCTTGTGAAAAAAACATTGATTTCAAATTACAAGATTCTCAGCCAACATTGGTTGTAAATGCTGAAATTGAAAATGGTGCAGCACCAAGAGTGGAACTTACAAAAAGCGTATCTTATTTTAGTAAAATTAACCTTGATATTCTATCGAATTCATTTGTACATGATGCGGAAGTGTACTTATCTAATGGTCAACTTACTCAGCAGTTAAAAGAATATTCATATCCCTTAGGATTTGGTTATTCATGGTATTATTATGGTATAGACTCATCTGCATTAAACAATGCTTTTGTAGGAGAGCTAAATAAATCATACCAACTTAAAATAGTATTAGAAGGAAAAGAGTATTTTGCCAATACAGAAATTCCTGCATTAAATGTATTGCCCGATTCTTTTTACTTCAAATCAATTCCGCAGGATTTAATTTCTAACAAAAGATTAATGTTTTTAAAAAACACGGATCCTAAAGGCCTAGGAAATTATTTGAGGTATTTTACAAAGAAAAATAGTGAACCTTTTTTCCCAGGGCCTAATTCAGTTTTTACGGATGAAATTATTGACGGAACAACTTACACCGTGCAATTGGAGCCAGGGATAAATAGAAACAGCCCGCCTCAAAAAGATGGAAATTTCTTTCATACATCTGATACAGTTACATTGAAGTTTTGCAATATCAATAGGGCTACGTATACTTTTTGGAATACATGGGAATTTTCTAATCAAGCTATTGGGAATCCTTTTTCGCAACCCAATAAAGTACTTGGGAATATTTCTAATGGTGCATTAGGCTCATTTTGCGGCTATGCTGCATGGTATAAAACTATAGTAGTTCAATAAAAATTAAATAATAAAATAAATGGAAAAGAATATTTCTGAAAAAGTAAGTTGCCTAATTATCGGGTCTGGGCCTGCAGGTTATACAGCTGCGATATATGCCTCTAGAGCAAATTTGCATCCTGTCTTGTATCAGGGTATTCAACCAGGAGGACAATTAACGATTACCACAGAAGTTGAAAATTATCCTGGATATCCAGATGGAATTCAAGGTCCAGAAATGATGGTTCATTTTGAAAAGCAAGCTATTAGAATGGGTGCTGATATAAGATATGGGTTGGCTACTGATATAGATTTCTCTTCACATCCTTTAAAAGTTCAAATTGATGAAGAAAAATGGATAGAAGCCAACTCGGTAATAATTTGTACGGGAGCTTCTGCAAAATGGCTAGGGTTGCCTAGTGAACAGCGCCTGAATGGATTTGGTGTTAGCGCATGTGCTGTTTGTGATGGTTTCTTTTTTAAAGGTAAAGAAGTGGCTATTGTGGGTGCCGGCGATACAGCCGCAGAAGAAGCGCTTTATTTATCTAAATTATGTTCAACAGTGCATATGATTGTAAGAAAAAATCAAATGCGTGCCAGTAAAGTGATGCAAGACAGGGTGATAAATACTCCTAATATAAAAGTATATTGGGATGCTGAAACAGATGAAATTATAGGTGATAAAAAAGTAGAGGCGGTTAGAATAAGAAATAAAATTAATAATGAATTAACAACAATTCCGGTAAGTGCATTTTTTGTGGCCATCGGTCATGAACCTAATAGCAGTATTTTTAAAAAGGCTATTGATATGGATGAAACAGGTTACATAAAAACAATTCCTGGTACAAGCAAAACAAATGTAGCGGGGGTTTTTGCAGCAGGGGATGTTCAAGATAAAAATTACAGACAAGCGGTTACGGCTGCAGGAAGTGGCTGTATGGCTGCATTAGATGCCGAAAGGTATTTGGGAGAAAAAGGACTTCACTAATTTTTTAATTTTACATATTGTATACCATTCATCTTCATAATCTATCTTTTTTTTCTTATCATGGCTTGCATGAAGAGGAAACAATTTTAGGAGGATGGTTTAATGTTTCCATTGATATTTCAACAAAAAATAGTGGCATAATTAATTCTATACAAGATACTATCAATTATGCAGAGGCCTATATGCTTGTAAAATCCATCATGAATACCCCAACTCCATTATTAGAAACCATTGCTCGCGATATTGTTTATGCAATATATCATATGGATAATCGTATTAACACTATAAAAGTGACGATTCATAAATTGAATCCGCCGATTGCTCAATTTTCTGGAGATGTAGGCGTTAGTTATCATAAAGAATTTTAATTATGAGGGTATTTTCATTAAAGTCGCCTTCGAAAATTGTATCATTTATTGGTGCTTTTTTGATTGTCGTTTCTTTAATGAGTAATACTAACGCACAAGGGTTTGAAAGCATTATTCAACAGGCTTTAAAGTATGAGCTTGCATTAAATGAAAAGGCAGCATTATTGAAATTTATAGAGGCACAAAAAATGCAGCCTCTGAATTTAGATGTGTTATATAAATGCAGTGATTTGTGCGGACGAATTGGTAACAGAGAAAAAAAATCCGATTCTAGGAATGATTATTTTGCTTCTTCAATGGCTTATGCAAAAATCGCCATTAAGCAATATCCAAATAGTGATGTGTCAAATGTAGCAATGGCAATAGTTTTAGGGCATATAGCACTTGCTAAAAGTCCAAAAGAAAAAATATCTATTGTAATTGACATAAAAAAATATGCAGAAAAAGCGATTCGATATAATTCTTCAAATGCCATTGCTTGGCATATTTTAGGTAAGTGGTATTATGAGGTTAGTGATTTGAATTTTTTTGAAAAAATGGCGCTAAAAATAATGTATAGTGATTTGCCAAATGCAAGTTTTGGTGATGCTATCAAATATTTTGAAAAAGCAAGATCATTAGACAAGGATTTTATGTTAAATTATTTTGAATTGGCTAAATCATATTTAAAAAATAATCAAAAAAGCAAGGCGAAAATAGTTTTATCTGAGGTGTTAAAATTGGGATATAAAACCGAAGATGATATTTTGATAAAAAAAGAGGCGGATAAACTGCTTAACAGCCTTAATTGATAAAAGAAATTCATCATAATTAAGTTTTTATTGTTAATATCCTGGTTTATATACCTTCGGATTAAATTATTATTTATGAACAAATGTCTAATTGTTTTATTTTTCATAATCTCAGCTTATCATTCATTTGCTCAAATGAATGAATCGGTAATTTCTAATTATGATTCACATGATTTATTTGCACCCCTAGATTACCCAGTGGGGGATAATATGACCAGATCTGTAGCTGGTGGACCAAATGTTTTTTATTGGCAAAATCGTGCTGATTATAACATGAATGTAAAAATTGATGTGATTAAAAAACAAATCAGTGGCTTTGTTATTATTAATTACAAAAATAACAGCCCAATATCATTGCCTTTTTTATGGCTGCAACTAGACCAGAATTTATTCAACAAAAATAGCCGAGGCCAAATGCGCTTACCTGCTACTAAGAGAAGTCGATATGGAGATGCTTCTCATCCATTTGAAGGAGGCTTTCAAATATCATCCGTAAAAATATTGTCTGAAAATTTTGATGCTAATTATATAATTGATGATACCAGGATGCAAATTCGTTTAGTAAAACCTTTAATGCCTAATGGAGAGAATATCTCAATAAAGATTGAATATAAATATGCTATACCGAATTATGGAGCCGATAGGTTTGGCATTTTGCCAACCATAAATGGTGATATTTTTACAATTGCACAATGGTACCCAAGAATGTGTGTATTTGATGATGTTAAGGGATGGAATACAGATCCATATTTAGGAGCTAGTGAATTTTATTTGGAATATGGGGATTTTGATTTTACCATTACAGCTCCTTCAACTCATATAGTAGTTGCAGGGGGCGAATTGCAAAATCCTACTGAAGTATTAACATCAGATCAAATAAAAAGATTATCCAAAGCAGCAATGAGTGATAAGGTAATTACAATTAGGAGTGAAAGTGAAGTTGTCAATCATTCTTTACAATCATCAGTCAATAAAGAATTATCCTGGCATTTTAAGATGAACAATGCAAGGGATGTGTCTTGGGCATGTTCTGCTTCATTTTTGTGGGATGCCGCAAAAATAAATTTGCCTTCCGGCAAAAAAACAATGGCTATGAGTGTTTATCCTGTAGAAAGTAAAGGCTATGAAGCATGGGGAAGGTCTACTGAATACATAAAGGGCAGTATTGAAAATTATAGCAAAAGATGGTTTGAATATCCTTATCCTGTTGCAGTAAATGTAGCCAGTAATGTAGGAGGAATGGAATATCCTGGTATTGTTTTCTGTGGATCCAATGCAACAAAGGAAAGTTTATTTGGAGTAACTGATCATGAATTTGGTCATACTTGGTTTCCAATGATTGTGGGTAGTAATGAAAGAATTTATGGTTGGATGGATGAAGGGTTTAATACTTTTATTAATTCACTAGCAGATGATGATTTTAATAATGGAGAATATAAAAACAGTGTTACGAGTGGCGAACAAATAGCGTATACTATTTTTAGTCCTTATTCGGAAAGTATCTTCAATACTCCGGATGCAATGCGTGAAGAAAATATCGGAGTCGCATTGTATTATAAGCCAGGGTTTGCTTTAGAGTTATTAAGGAATGTGGTATTAGGTCCAATAAGATTTGATTATGCCTTTAGAAATTATATTAAGCAATGGGCATTTAAACATCCTACACCTTGGGATTTCTTCAGGTCAATGAATAATTCATCAGGAGAAGATTTAGGATGGTTCTGGAAAGCATGGTTTTTGAAAAATTATGCTTTAGATCAAGCCATCACTTCCGTCACTTATGATAACGAGAATGGATGTTTGGTAACTATACAAAATCTTCAAAAAATGGCGATGCCAGTAGAAATAAGTTATGAAACGATGTCTGGAATTATTAGCAGAATTAAGTTGCCGGTAGAAATTTGGAATAATAGCGCTGAATTTATTGTGAAAATTCCTACACTAGAAAGATTAAAGAAGGTAACCATTGATCCAGATAAAATATTACCTGATGTGAATTTTAAAAATAATTCTTGGAGTTCTGAAAAGTAATTTCTTAATACTTATTTTCATTATACGTCAGCATAGTCTGACGTTTTTTTATAGTAAAATAACTGCTAATCCTGTTTTTTTTCTGTTTGTATTTTAAATCATGGGTATTATTTTTATTCATGAATTCTTCAGTAAATGAAAAGCTATTACATTATATATGGCAGTATCAATTGTTTAATAAAACTTGCTTAGAATCATCAATTGGCGAGCCTATTCAAATATTATCTCATGGCTGTCTAAATCATAATCAAGGCCCAGATTTTTTAAATGCTAAAATTAAAATAGAAGATACCATTTGGGTGGGGAATATTGAAATACATGTGAATACTTCTGATTGGGAAAAGCATAAACACAGTGGGGATGATCATTATAAAAATGTGATTCTTCATGTAGTTTGGAATGATGATAAAAACCTGAATTTGCCTTTTCCCACTATTGAACTGAAATCAAAAGTAGCCAAGCTATTGATACAAAAATATAAGCTATTAATGGAATCAAAAACCTTTATTCCATGTCAAAACAATATTAAAATTGTTGATGATCTTAATATTGAAAAATGTAAAGAAAGATTACTCATAGAGAGATTGCAGGAAAAGTCGATTTTCATTGAATCATTATTGATTGAAAGTAACAATAACTGGAATGAAATAATTTGGTGGGTAATGGCAAAAAGCTTCGGTGGTAAAATAAATGGTGAAGCATTTGAAACTATCGCAAAAAATATCCCATTAGGCATATTGTTGCAAAATAGACATTCGTTGTTTCAAATAGAAGCAATTATATTTGGACAAAGCGGTTTACTCAATGAAGAATTTACGGAAGAATATCCCAATAAACTGAAGTTGGAATATGCTTACTTACAAAAAAAGTATGGGTTTAAAGCGCCTACAATAAGATTAAATTATTTAAGAATGAGGCCTGCTAATTTTCCTGCAATAAGATTAGCACAGTTGTCATCATTTGTATTTTTACAGGGGCATTTATTTTCAAACTTATTTCATTTTAAAGAAAAAAAAGAAGTCAATCAATTTTTTGAAATCTTTGCTAGTTCTTTTTGGAATAATCATTATACTTTCCATCAGCTTTCTACTAATTCGATAAAAAAAATCGGGTTGGATACTTCAAATAGTATTCATATAAACGCACTGATACCCCTAATGTATTGTTATGGGTATTATTATAATAATGAAGCGATCAAAATGAGGGCAATAGAATGGCTGTATCAAATAAGAAATGAAAATAATTCAATTATAACAGCGTTTTCAAAATTAAATGTATCCATTAAGTCCGCGGCAGATTCTCAGGCAATGATTCAGCTGTATACAAAGTACTGCCAGCAGAAAAGGTGCTTGCATTGTACAATTGGGAATGTTCTTTTTACAAAGAACTAACTAAATATTTATTGCCAAATATAATGAACGTTAACTTCGAGGCTGGGGTGCAAACTTTTCATGACTGGGCAACTATCGCCAATTAGTTGTAAAATAGTTTTGTCTTTTTCATTGATTTCAGAAAAAGGGATATGTAATTCAATGTCAATTTTACCAATTCTTCTTGGATCACTTAACATGTGCTTTGTTACATTCAATGTTGTTCCGGTTAAATCGATATTCATATCAAGGGCTCTTATGCCCATTGTAGTTATGATACAAGTGCCTAAAGCCACACAAATCGTATCAGTGGGACTAAATCTTTTCCCTTTACCACGATTGTCTGTAGGGGCGTCTGTTTCAATGATTGTTCCACTTTGTATATGGGTGCATTCACATCTTAAATCTCCTTTATAAATGATTGAAGCCGTCATGCTATATAGTATTTTTGTTTAAATTGACTTTTAGTTTGAATAACTTCCTAAGATTAGCTCAAACTTACAAAACATCATTGTATTTTTACATAAATTTAAACAGTTAATTAGTTCAAATGTATAAGACTATTTTTTTTGATAATAAATGAATTAAACGTGAATAAAGTTGTATCATTTATTTTAAGTAGGGAATTATACAATTTGGAACTAAAAAATATATAATCATGAAAGCAATAAGTTTATTTATTCTCTTTTCTTTATCAATCAGCAATTTGATTGCACAAGATGATGCCGCTCAAAGAAAAATAAGAAAATCAGAAAGAAACAGAAAGATTGATGAGATTGTAAAAATGGAAGAAGAAGGTACGCTTAAATATAAAAGTCATTTTATTGGAGGATTCAAACTGAATAGTGATGGTTATGGAGGATTTTTAGAATACGGGAAAGTAAAAAGTAAGAAAAAGGCACTTTTATTTCAATTAGATATTTCTGAGAGAAAGCATTTGAAAGAGGAGAAATTACAAAATGAAAGTACGCCTTCCTCCCCATTGATTTATGGAAAAATAAATTTTTTCTATCCTGTTAAATTAGGGGTTCAAGAACAATTTGTATTAGGGAATAAGGGCAATAAAAATGGAGTTAACATAACGGCTAACGTTGGTGGAGGTGTTTCATTAGGGGTATTAAGGCCTTATTTACTTCAGATCAACAGAGGTAATGATACATTGGAGTATGTAAAATATAATTCTCCAGACAGTATTTATTTTGTAGATCAACAATATCTTGGAAATGTAGTAGGAGGGCCTAGTTTTAGTGAAGGATGGAATCAACTATCAATGGTTCCTGGGCTTTATATTAAGTCTTCTTTAAGGTTTGATTATGGAAAATACAATGAAATTATAAGCGGAATAGAAATTGGTGTACATGCTGAATACTATAATAAAAATATTCCGCAATTGATTGATATAGATCAAAAACAATTTTTTATGGGAGCCTATATTTCCATTTTATTTGGTAAGAGAAAATAATCTATCATTCAACAATATTTTTTGTTGTAAACAATATTAAATGTCCAGTAATACAGAAATTCAAGAGCCTATTTTCCCTGCAAAAAAACCCAATTGGTTAAGGGTTAAATTGCCTATTGGAGAAGAATATAAGCATGTAAGAAATTTAGTTGACACTCATAAGTTACACACTATATGTGAAAGTGGCAATTGCCCAAATATGGGCGAATGCTGGGGTGCAGGTACAGCTACTTTTATGATACTGGGAAATATTTGCACACGTAGTTGTGGTTTTTGTGCTGTAGCCACGGGTAGGCCGGATGCCGTTGACTGGGATGAACCTCAGCGTGTGGCTGAAGCCATACATCTAATGAAAGTAAAGCATGCCGTGATTACTTCTGTTGACCGAGATGAATTGAAAGATGGCGGAAGTATCATTTGGTATAATACTATTAAAGCAGTGAAAGCACTAAATCCTGATACAACGCTTGAAACATTGATTCCGGATTTCAAATCTCAAAAAGAAAATATTCAGCGAATTATTGAAGCTGCTCCAGATGTGGTGAGTCATAATATCGAAACAACGGAAAGGCTTACACGATTAGTTAGGGTTCAAGCTAAATATTGGCAAAGTATGGAAACGCTTAAAATTCTTAAAGAAGGTGGCATGAGAACTAAAAGTGGCATAATGCTTGGCTTAGGCGAAACAAAAGAAGAAGTAGTGCAAACAATGAAAGATTTGTATAATAATGGAGTTGATGTAGTAACCATTGGGCAATACCTTCAACCTACAAAAAAACATTTACCCGTTGATCGGTTTATCCACCCGGATGAATTTGCAGCATATCGTGAAATTGGCTATCAGATTGGGTTAGACTATGTGGAAAGTGGTCCGCTGGTCAGATCTTCTTATCATAGTGAAAAGCATGTTATACCTCAGTGGGGAAGAAATAAATGGATGGAAGAGAAGAAAAATTTATAATTTACTTTTCCCAGGCTAAAGCACTTGCGCCTATTATGGCAGCATCCGATTCATTTAATTCACTGAAAACAAGTTTGATTTTATTTTTAAATATTGGTAACAGATTTTTTTCCAGATGAAATTTTGTAGGAGTCATAATGAGCGCTCCTGCATTGGTTAACCCTCCAAATAATACGATCACTTCTGGTGATGAAAACATCACGAAATTAGATAAGGCTTCTCCTAAAATTTTGCCGGTAAATTCAAAAACTTCTTTAGCAATATCATCGCCTTGCATTGCACAAGTATAAATATCTTTACTTGTTAATGATTCGGGGGCATAGTTTCGAAGTAAACTGGCTTTTTCTGGTTGGATATTTAAAAATTCTAATGCAGTATTTATTACACCGGTTGCCGATGCATAGGATTCTACACTTCCCCTCATGCCGGTTCCTATATGAAGTCTTCCATCGTGTCTGATAATTGTGTGCCCTAATTCTCCGGCAAATCCATCATGTCCTACAACAATTTTTCCATCAATGACAATTCCGCTTCCAACCCCTGTACCCAATGTGATCATAATGAAATGCGGTACATTTTTAGTAGCACCATACATCATTTCCCCAAGTGCAGCAGCATTGGCATCGTTTGTTAGTGTAGTGGGAAGTCCAAATTTAATTTGAATGAAAGAGGCTAATGGTATTATTCCTTTCCATTGTAAATTTGGTGCATATTCAATAGCCCCCGAATAAATATTCCCATTAGGTGCGCCAACTCCAATTCCAATAATCGTATCAATGCCTCCAACTTGCTGAATCATAGGCACGATTTTATTATAAAGGCTATCAATAAAAAGATCTACTGAAGAAAATGTATTGGTGACTAAAGTATCTTGGCAGATAACCTTTCCTGAATGATCTACAATACCGATTTTAGTAGAAGTGCCTCCAATATCAATTCCAATGGCAAAAGATGGACTCATTATTTACTTAATATTTATTGAAATAAATAAAACAATTATTAATGACCGGAAGAAACATTATTGTCATCATAATTGATGCCTTGTTTTTTCAATATTCCTTTAACTGCAATAGCAAAGAAAACGAGGTAAGCAAAACAAATTACTGGTATCCAATATGATTGTTGAATGCCAATTACGTCTGCTAGTTTACCTTGTATTGGAGGAATGATGCCTCCACCTAATATCATCATGATTAAAAAGGCTGACCCTTGTGTAGTATACTTTCCTAATCCGGCAATAGATAAATTAAAAATACAAGGCCACATAATGGAGCAGCATAAACCTCCGCTCAACAAAGCATAAATTCCTATGGTGCCTGATATTTGTGTACCAATAATCATCGCCAGTACACCCAACGCCCCAAATATCATCAATGTTCTTGCCGGTTTGTCTTTGCTGAAATAAAAAGCAGCAATTTGTATGATTACACACACAACATAGTAATACAAAGGCTTCATATCGTAATGAGCGATTGTATTTACGGCAATAATAATAATGAATGCTAATAATGGTACTATAAATTGCAAGAGTAATTTTGTTTGTTTGGATAAATTAAAAGCGGACACGGCACCTGCCCAGCGACCAATCATTAAACTACCCCAATACATCGCAATATAAGGTGTTGCTTCAGATGCTTGTTTACCTCCAAATGTTTTTTGTTTTAAAAGCTCACCCATGTTGCTCCCAATGGCAACTTCCACCCCTACATACACGAAGATGGCAAGCATACCCAACACCAATTGTGGATATTTCATAGCACCCCATCCACTTGAGTTTTTAGAGGCGCTGATGTTTGCATTTAAAAGTCCAATTACCACAATAGCTAATGCGCCAAGCAGCCATTTCATTCGATATGCATTCATTAATAGAATATCTGTTTCACTTGTCTGTTGTAGGTCAGTTTTATAGCTGTTGAAAACCGGAACAAACATTATCACTAATAAGCCAGTCATGATTAAAAGGGTATACAATGCTTTGTTTGCTTTCTCAGTAGTTTCTACAAGGATACCTGAAGGAACTTTTTTAGCAAAATTAAATAATGCTGCTGCTGCAATAAATAAGCCGCCAACACCAATGTATAAAACAATGACTTTACTCAAACTCAATTGGGCTATTTGGTCATCTGTAACAGCAGCGGTAGTGCCAAATAAGGCAAGTGCAACAACAATAGGACCAATGGTGGTTCCAAATGAATTGATGCCACCACCTAAATTTACCCTGCTCGTTCCAGTAGACGGATCGCCTAAAGAAATTGCGAAGGGCTGAGCAGCTGTTTGCTGTAATGAAAATCCCAAGGCTACAATAAATAAGCCAAACAACATCCCTGAGAATGTATTTGCATTAACGGCAATAATCATCGCGGCTGCACCCAATGCAGAAAATAATAATCCGTAAATGATGCTTTTTTTATATCCCCATTTTCCAACAAGATCTTTGCCGCCAAATGAACCAAAAGCAAATAATCCTAAAGCGCCTATATAATAAGCAGTATAAAATGCAAAATCTATTAACTGGCTTTGAAATTGATCCAAATGGAAATAATGCTTACAAAATGGAATAAAGATGCTATTCCCAGCTGCAATAAATCCCCAAAAAAAGAAAACGGTTACTAATGTACTTAGTGCCCCATAATTCGTTGGAATATTTTGGGGGATGTTTTTTTTCTGAATATCAGGCATATTTTTGTATTTAGTTCACTGAAATTAACAAGTTATTTTTTAATTCAAGTAAAAATTATTTAATAATGCCTTGAATGAATTATTAATTATGTATTTTGAATTGCAAGAAATAGTATTAATAAAATTTAAGAATGAAAATTGTTCACATAAGTGCCGAATGTTACCCTATGGCAAAAGCAGGTGGTTTAGCAGATGTAGTAGGAGCACTTCCGAAATATCAAAATCAATTGGGTCATCAGGCAATGGTTGTAATGCCTATGCATCGCACCTCTTATTTGATAAGTCATCATTGGGATATTGTTTTTAAAGGCGCTATTTCTTTAGGTCCCCACACGCAGGAATTTACAATCATAAAAGAGCGCAACAATGAGCTTGG
>CANICR010000033.1 GCA_947466405.1 Chitinophagaceae bacterium
AATACTGCTTACGACCCAGACTTTACATTGCCGGGGTATCCATTTTTTCCTTTAAATGGGAATGTTGATATTGGTTATTTTGGAGGCAATCTACGTAAGAAAAATACACCATTAGGAGAGCAGTCTTATTACAATTTCAATCTTACTCGATATATTCAACAAATAGCAACAAAACATACCACTAATTTTAAAATAAGGTTATTTGCTCCACATAGTTTTGTATATCCTCAATATAGCCCAGCTACAATCCCATACGCCAATCAGATTGGATATGGCCGTGTAAAGGTAGGTGGCGGTAATAATCCTAATCCTGGATATCGAATGAGGATTAGAGTAGTGTATTCTAATATAAAATAAAGTTGTTTTAAAGCCAGTTTTAAAATAAATGGCTTTGTTCTTTTATAGATCAAACCTTATCTTTGCATTCTTAAAAAATATTACTATGCCATATTTATTTACATCGGAGTCTGTAAGTGAAGGACATCCTGATAAAGTTGCTGATCAAATTAGTGATGCGCTGATTGATCAATTTTTAGCCTTTGACCCTGCAAGTAAAGTTGCTTGTGAAACATTAGTAACCACAGGTCAGGTAGTGCTTGCTGGAGAAGTTAAAAGCAAGGCTTATTTAGACGTTCAAGAAATTGCTAGAGCGGTAATCCGTAAGATTGGTTATACTAAGAGTGAGTATATGTTTGAAGCAAATTCTTGTGGAATTCTTTCTGCTATTCATGAGCAATCCAGTGATATTAATCAAGGGGTTGATAAAAAGAAAAAAGAGGAGCAAGGTGCGGGAGATCAAGGAATGATGTTTGGTTATGCTACCAATGAAACAGAAGATTATATGCCTTTGGCGTTAAACTTGGCACATAAATTACTTGAAGAGTTGGCTGTATTAAGAAGAGAAAATAAACAAATTAAATATTTGCGTCCCGATGCTAAAAGTCAGGTTACGTTAGAGTATGATGATAATAACAAGCCGGTAAGAATTGATGCTATTGTAGTATCTACGCAACATGATGATTTTGGAAAGGATGATATTATGCTAGCTAAAATAAAAAAAGACATCATCAATATTTTAATACCAAGGGTTAAGGCAAAATATCCAAAGTATTCTCATTTGTTCAATAATAAAATTAAATACCATATTAATCCAACTGGCAAGTTTGTTATTGGCGGACCTCACGGTGATACAGGATTAACAGGCCGTAAAATTATTGTTGATACATATGGTGGCAAGGGAGCGCATGGTGGTGGTGCATTTAGTGGAAAAGATCCAAGTAAAGTGGATCGTTCAGCTGCTTATGCAACTCGTCATATAGCTAAAAACTTAGTAGCTGCTGGTTTGTGTGAAGAAGTATTGGTTCAAGTATCTTATGCAATAGGCGTAGCACAGCCAACTAGTATCAACGTAGTAACATATGGTACTTCTAAAGTAAAAATGACAGACGGTCAGATTGCTGATAAAGTAATGAAAATGTCTTGTTTTGATATGCGCCCTTATTTTATTGAGCAACGCCTGAAATTACGTAATCCAATTTACAGTGAAACTGCTGCATATGGTCATATGGGTCGTAAAAATGAAATAGTTGAAAAGACTTTCGTATCTCCAGATGGTAAAAAGATTACTAAGAAAGTAGAATTATTTACTTGGGAAAAATTAGATGCCGTTAAAGAAGTGAAGAAAGTTTTCGGCTTGAAATAATTAATAAAAATGAAATGTAAAATTAAGCCATAAGTCAACATGCAGACTTATGGTTTTTTTGTGTATTAATAATTTAAATTTGGTTTGTGAAAAACTTCAGACATCAACATCAACGGCCTAAAAAAAATACGCTGATCATCGGAAGAGAAGCGGTGATTAGCGCGTTGAAAGAAAGGAAGCAATTAGAGCGTATTTATTTGCAATCTACCATTCATGGCCCATTAATAGACGAGATAAGGGAATTGGCGGCAAATGAATTAGTGCCGATAAATAAAGTGCCTGTAGAAAAGCTAAACAGCTTTAATGTAAGTAATCACGAAGGCTGCATCGCGCAAATTTCAAAAATTCAATATCAGGATTTACAGCAAATAATTTCTTTTGTTGTTGAAAATGGAGAAACTCCATTGTTTTTAATGTTAGATGGAATAACAGATATCAGAAATATAGGCGCTATTGCCAGAAGCGCATTTTGTTTTGGTGTGAATGCGATAATAATCCCCGATAAGGGAGTTGGTTCATTGAATGAAGATGCAATTTTAACATCAGCAGGGGCATTAGAACAAATAGCTATTTGCCGGGTAAGCAGTTTGATGAAAGCGATTGATGATCTTCATCTAAATGGTATCAAAGTATATGCAAGTGAAATGACAGCCAAGAAAAGTATAGAAACGATTAATTTTAGTGATCCTGCTGCGATAATAATGGGAGGTGAAGAGCATGGAGTGTATCCTGCAGTAATGAAAATATGTGATGATAGTTTTCGTATACCGATGACCGGCGATTTCGATTCGCTTAATGTTTCTGTAGCTACAGGAATAATATTGTATGAAGCAAATAGGCAACGTAGTTGACAAGTATAGTGGTTTCTATAGCTGACTTTTATTTCTACATTTAAGGTGCATGCTAGAATATTAATTATCAAATGAAATGAATACTATAAAAATTATTGAATGTCCGCGTGATGCAATGCAGGGTTGGCCTTCCTTTATTCCAACAGAAAAAAAAATAAACTACATCAATTCCTTGTTAAAAGTAGGGTTTGATACAATTGATTTTGGGAGTTTTGTTTCTCCAAAAGCTATCCCTCAAATGGCAGATACAAAAGAGGTGTTAAAGAAATTAGAGTTGGATAATTCTTCATCAAAATTATTGGCTATAATCGCTAATAAAAGAGGCGCCGAAGAGGCTGCCTTTTTTGAGCAAATTTCATATTTGGGATTCCCATTTTCAATTTCAGAAACATTTCAACAAAGAAATGCTAATTCAACAATCAGTGATGCATACAAGCAGGTAGAAGAAATTCAAGAAATAGGTGGTAAGCATAATAAAGAATTAGTTGTTTATATTTCTATGGCTTTTGGAAATCCGTATGGAGATATCTATAATGAAGATTTGGTTTATCATTGGATGCAAAAACTCGTCAGTTTGGGTGTAAATACAATTTCTTTGGCAGACACAGTAGGACTAGCAACGCCTGAACAAATAAATTCAATAACAAAGTATGTGATAAATGAGTTTTCGAAAATAGAAACAGGTGTTCATTTACATTCCGCTCCGCTTTTATGGAAAGAAAAACTGGAAGCGGCTAGAAATGCCGGATGTAATAGATTTGATGGAGCTTTGAAAGGAATAGGTGGCTGTCCTATGGCAGGAAATGATTTGATTGGGAATATTAATACAGAACAGATGCTGTCTTATTTCATAGAGCAGAATGCAGTAGGGAATATAAATGAGTATGCGTTGTTGAATGCAATCAAACTGGCTGAAGAAACATTTGTATAAATTATTATTATGAATTTTAGATTAGAATTCACTCCAACAAGTTTTGAAAAAAAAATCCAACTACAAGACAGGTTGTTTTTAGCAGGATCTTGTTTTACAGAGCAAATAGGTCAAAAGCTTTCTTATTTTAAATTTCAGACAATTGAAAATCCTAGCGGTATCTTATTTAATCCTTTAAGTATTGTGGAGTCAATAGCTGAGTGCATTGATCAAAAAATCTATACAACTGATGATTTATTTTTTTATAATGAATTATGGGGGAG
This sequence comes from Chitinophagaceae bacterium, assembly GCA_947466405.1. Lineage (GTDB taxonomy): Bacteria > Bacteroidota > Bacteroidia > Chitinophagales > Chitinophagaceae > Ferruginibacter. The sequence continues at coordinate 3,748 of CANICR010000033.1, forward strand.
TTGGAATCATCATACAAGATTTTCGTCAATATCTCAACAAGATTGCATAGACAAGATCAATAATTCAATTAATGTAGCTCATGAATTTTTAAAAAAAACTGATTGGGTATTATTAACGCTTGGATCTTCTTTTGTGTATGAATTAGATAATAAAAGGGTGGTAGCAAATTGTCACAAAGTGCCAACAGATAAATTCACTAAAAGATTATTATCATCTTCGGAAATAGAAGCGGCTTTAAATGGGTTACTAGAAAAATTATTACAGTTTAATCCTGCAATAAAAATTATTCTCACCATAAGCCCTGTAAGGCATTTGAGAGATGGATTTGTTGAAAACAACAGAAGTAAATCAAATTTAATACATGCGGTTCATGAGGTGATAGCTAACAAAGAAGCCGTTTTTTATTTTCCTGCGTATGAACTAGTGATTGATGACTTGAGGGATTATCGATTTTTTGCAGAAGATATGGTACATCCTAATTATACAGCCACAAATTATGTTTGGGAGAAGTTTATTGATGCATGTATTGAAGAAGATACCCAACTAGTCATGAAAGAAATTGGAATAATCAGAAATGCTAAAAATCACAAACCATTCAATCCGCTTTCTCAGGCCCATCAACATTTCAAAAAAACGAATTTGGAAAGGGCGATCAGGCTTCAAAAAGGCAATCCAAACCTTGATTTTTCAGAAGAAATTGATTTTTTTAAATAAAAGTATTAACTTTCATAATCTCATTATGAACGTATAAATGCCTAAAACATCAAACATGAAAAAAATATATTTAATCACGTTATTTTCAGTATCAATTTTATTCAGCTTTGCACAAAGAATAAACAAAGTGACCATATCAAATAATGGCACTGCTACTGCCATAGGTTTTTTGCTAGATCAAAATGTAATAATCAATATAAAGCAAGATGGTATTTTAGGAGAATGGGGTGTAGATAAGTATGTAGATAGAGGTGCTGCTCAATCATCACAAAGGCCTCTGGAGGCTTTTGATGGTAAAGTAGATTATTATACTCAGAATGAGGATGAAGCTTTCCGTGGCAAATTAAAATATATAGGCAGAACTTTAATTACCTATTATGCATCAACTGACAAAGCATATCTAGTTGGCAAAATAAAAAGTGTAGGCCCATTAAAATTTGATTATTTTTCTAACTATGATGATGCAATGTTAAGTGGTAAAATGAAAACAGCTGGGCCTATGAATTTATCCTATTATACTTCATTTGAAAACGAGTCAATTAGAGGTAAAGTAAAATCTGCTGGCACAGTGCAATTAACTTATTTTGGCTCTTTAGATGATAAGTCTATTTCTGGAAAAGTTAAGAGTGTAAATGGAAACACTTTTATTTATGCAACTTCACAAGAACAAGATTATCCAAAGGGATCTTTGAAGTTTGGCATGCAAATACAGGTGGTGAACGGTATAACGTATACGGTTAGAAACTAAAAGAAAGTGTAGGCTTAATGAATTCTGTCGCCTCGAACTTCAGCGCTGTTCATTAATTCTTTTTCATATTTCAGCCATTCTGCCCATCGGTTGCGCACTATTTTTTTATCAATGTAATATTCAGCCAATGTAATAAATAGGGTGTAGTGGCCTGCTTCGCTTTCCATAAATAGTCTATAAAACTTCCTCATATTTTCGTCATCTAAACCTTCACTAAGTCTTTTAAATCTTTCGCAACTCCGGGCTTCTATTAATGCCATAATTAACATTTGGTCTAGAAATCTATCTTCATGACCGCCTCCTTTAATTTGGAAATCTAAAAGTTTATTTACATAAATATCTTTTCTCTGTCGCCCTAATTGTAATTTTCTTTTATTTATTTCAGCCAATACCATTCTGAAATGTCCCCATTCTTCTGTAACAAGAGGGCTGAGTTCTTCAACCAATAATGTTTTTTCAGGATTTTTTTGGATTAGAGAAATGCAAGTTGTTGCGGCTTTTTGCTCACAATATGCATGATCAGTTAGTATATCTTCTAATTGCATTTCTGCAAGATTTACCCATCTTGGATCAGTTTGTAATTGAAGCCCAAGTATGTTTTTTGTATGCTGACTGAGATTATCTTCCATAAGTATATATAAATGACTATAAAATTATGCCCTTTTTTTCAAATAGAACATAATCGTGTTTTTAGCTTCACATTATTTTAGTTACTTTACATTTTATTTAAAATATATGCGCTTTATTTTTCTTTTTTTATCAGCAACAATTACGGTAGCCTTGTGTTTTGTATTGGATACAAAAGTAGTTATCCCCGCTCCACTAGGAAGATTATTATCACCACAAGAAGGGGTGTGGCAAAATGCAGAGTCTGTTCATGAAGATTATTCTGCTGATTTGCATTTTGGAAATTTACAAGGCAAGGTGGATGTTTATTTTGATGATAGACTTGTGCCTCATGTTTTCGCTGAAAAAGAAAATGATGCATACTTTGTTCAAGGCTTTTTGCATGCAAAGTTTAGGTTATGGCAAATGGAGTTGCAAGTGTTATCAGCATCTGGAAGAGCTAGCGAGGTTGTTGGAGAAATAGCACTTAGTCATGATCGCGAGTTTAGAAGATTAGGGATGGTTTATGCTGCTGAAAATTCACTGAAAGAAATGGAGAAAGATGATTCTATAAAATCGGCATGTGATGCGTATACTAGCGGTGTTAATGCGTATATTTCAACGCTAACTAAAAGTGATTTACCATTAGAATATAAATTATTAGGGTATGTTCCAGAAAAATGGAATAATTTAAAAACAGCCTTGTTTCTAAAATACATGTCATTTGATTTATCTGGTCATGAGAATGATTTTGAAATGACAAATGCTAAAAATTATTTTACAAAAGCAGATTTCGATCAACTTTTTCCAATTTTTCAGGATTCACTTGATCCAATAATTCCAAAAGGAACTGTTTTTGCTTATCCGAAAGTTATTCCCGTGGTTCCTGCTTTTGCAGATTCTATTTATTCGAATTTTCTACATCAAACTACTGAAGCCGCAGAAATAGTTAAGCCTGATCCTTCTAATGGAAGCAATAATTGGGCAATTGCTTCAAGTAAAACAAGGAATGGGGCTCCTATTCTATGTTCAGATCCTCATTTGGGATTAAATCTGCCTTCTTTATGGTATGAAATGCAAATTTCCGTGCCCGGTTACAATGCATATGGTGTAAGCTTTCCCGGCTCCCCTAATATAATTATTGGATATAACGATAGTTGTTCCTTTGGTTTTACCAATGGAGGAAGAGACGTTCGTGATTATTATGAAGTTAAGTTTAAAGATGAAACTAAAAGCGAATATTGGTTTGATAGTTCTTGGGTTAAAACAACCCGTAGAGTTGAAAAATATAAAATAGCAGGCAAGCCTGACTTCTTTGATACAGTAGCCTATACGATTTTTGGTCCAGTGATGTATGATCATTCCTTTGGTGGTAAGTATTCTTTAGGAGGCAAAAATTATGCTGTAAAATGGACAGCTCATGAAAGTAGTAATGAACTTAGGTTATTTTATTTATTAAACAGAGCTAAAAATTATGCCGATTATTTGGTTGCTACTAAAAATCTTAAAACACCAGGACAAAATTGTGTATTTGCCTGTAAAAATGGCGATATAGCCATGCGAACACAAGGTTATTTTCCTGCAAAATGGAAAGGACAGGGTGATTTTGTAATGCCTGGATACGATAGTGCTTATTTGTGGCAAGGCATGATACCTGAAGATGAAACTCCTTTTGAATTCAATCCTTTTAGGGCTTTTGTAAGTAGTGCCAATCAAAGGCCTGTTGATTCAACATATCCCTATTATTTAGGAAGGGAGTATCCATTAGCAAGAGGGGCTTTTTTGAATAAATCATTAGCAACAATGCAGGATGTTACTGTACAAAATATGATGGATTTGCAATTAAGCACAGTTGATTATTTTGCATCAATGGCCGTACCTGTATTATTGAAAAATATTAATCAAGAATTGTTGAATAGTGAGGAGATGATTTTTTATAAAAAATTGCAAGATTGGAATTATCATGATGAGGCAAATAGTATTGTCCCTACTTTATATTATATCACATGGAAGTCGTTAACCGATACTGTCTTTAATGATGAGTATGCTAATGCACCAAAGTACACCCAGCGACCCTTTGAAAGCACTTTATTAGAGGCAGTTTTGAGAGATTCGTCCTATAAGTTTATTGATAATATCACCACAAATAAAAAGGAGTCATTACAGGATGTTTGTATTGCTTCATTTAAATATGCAGCATCGAAATGTTCAAAGTTGCAAAAAGATAATCTGTTGTTATGGGGTAATTATAAAGATACAAAGGTGAGTCATTTATTAAGATTGCCAATGTTTAGTAAAATGCATTTGTTTGTTAGTGGAGGAGAAAATGCAATCAATGCAATGAAAAATGATCATGGGCCAAGTTGGAGAATGGTTGTTAGTTTAACAAAAAACACAGAAGCTTATGGGATTTATCCAGGCGGACAAAGTGGTAATCCTGGAAGTAAATTCTATGATAATTCAATACTTGATTGGGCAGCTGGAAAATATTATAAATTATGGTTGATGACTCAGTCAGAAAAACAAGATTCTAGAATTAAATGGCAAATGCATTTTAGCACAATCTAATAAACAATAAAAAAATAGCAATGAAGTTTTTCAGTTCGGTTTTATTAATGGCATTATTAAGTTTTTCTGCTTGTTTGTTTATGCCTTGGTGGTCTATTGCCATTGCCTGTTTTATAGTTTCACTGATAATACCTCAAAAGAGAGGATGGGCATTCTTATCAGGTTTTATTTCGTTATTTATGTTATGGTTCAGTTTGTGCTTTTGGATAAGCAAAAACAATAATCATATACTTGCGCATAAAATTTCTCTATTGATTTTAAAAGTTGATCATCCAATAGCGTTGATTCTTTTTACTGCATTCATTGGAGCGCTCGTTGGTGGATTCGCCTCTTTAACAGGTTCGCTAATGAGAAAAAGTTCAGTCGCTAATTAATTCAATAATTATTCTTTCATGAAATTTATATGTTTCTTCATGCTGATAATGTGCTCATCATTATTCAGTACTTCTCAAAAGATTTATGGCAAAGTGTATAATGAAAAAGGGGAATTATTGCCATTTTCATCTATTACTATAAAAGGGACATCTTCTGGCGTTACGGCTAATAATAAAGCGGTGTATAATTTCAATACGCATATGGGAACTTTTGTATTGATTTGTCAACATATAGGGTATGAAGCAACAGAAAAACAGATTCAATGCAGTGGCGATATGGAATTAGATTTCATTTTGAAAGAACAGCAGTTAATGATGAAAGAATTAGTTATTAGTTCAAAGGGAGAAAATCCAGCTTATGAAATAATAAGGCAGACCATTAAAAAAAGAAATGTTTATAATAATCAAGTAAAAAGTTTTAAATGTGATTTATATAGTAAAGATGTTTTGAAACTAAGAAATTTACCCAATAAAATAATGGGACAAAAAGTGCCTGAAGAAGACAGGAAGTCAATGCAATTGGATTCCACTGGGAAGGGTATTATTTATTTATCAGAGGCAATGTCGACGGTGTATAGCGAACAGCCAGATAAATTCAAAATGGAGGTCAATAGTAGCAGGGTAAGTGGTAGTAATAGCTTCGGATTTTCCTTTCCAGCATTTATTAATTTGTATACTAATAATGTAAGTGTATTAGGCAGTGGGTTTAGCAAGAGGGGATTTATTTCTCCCATTGCTGATGGTGCTTTGCATTATTACAAATTCAAGATGATGGGTACATTTATAGAAAATGGTAAAGTGATAAATGCCATTAAGGTAATACCAAAAAGAAAATTCGAGCCATTATTTTCTGGGGTTATAAATATTACAGATAATGACTGGCATATACACAGTTTTGAATTAATAATTACAAAGGAGTCGCAACTTGAGATTATTGATACGTTAAAAATTACTCAATTACATGTTCCAATAGGTGATGATATATGGAGGGTTAAAAATCAATTCATGTATTTTAATTTCAAATTATTTAAAATTGACATTGTAGGTAATTTTGTTACGGTCTATTCAAATTATACAATCAATCCTTTGTTTGATAAAAAAATATTCAATAAAGTTGTTATTAAATATGATACTGCTGTTAATAAAAAGCCAAAAACATATTGGGATTCAAACAGGCCGGTACCCCTAGAAGTAGATGAAGTACAAGATTATAAAGTCAAGGATAGTATATTTCAAAAAGAATTAAATGATTCTGTAAATAGAAATAATATTGATACACTTAAAAAAAAGCAAGGTAAAATAAAGCCAATTGGTTTTTTATGGGGAGGTGTAAATAGAATTCACTACAATAAAAAAGGCAACTATAATTGGGGCGTAGATGCGCTTCTTTCAAATACGCAATTTAATTCTGCTGAAGGTCTCATTTGTCAGCTTTCTGGATATTACAACAAATATTATCCCTCCATAAAGTCAAGGCTAACTATTATTCCTAAACTCAGGTATGGATTTTCTAATACACATTTGAATCCTGCATTGGAAATGAGATTTCAAACTAAAGAATATTCTAAAACAAATACATTGAGGAGGAACTCATGGGTGTTGATGGGAGGTAAAAGGGTATCGCAATATAATGATGAACAACCTGTAGAGCCTTTTGTAAATAGTATATTAACACTTTTTAATGGGAAAAATTCCATGAAAACGTATGAAAGTTCATTTGGAGTAATTGGTATTAATAAAAAGTTTGAAAGTGGCTTGGATATTGTTGTTAAAGCAACCTATGAGAATAGATCACCTATTTTCAATAAAACCAAATACACGTTTTATAAAAAAGATTCGGTCAATTTGACGGAAAACTATCCAGTAGAAAAGGTTAATATAAATAAAATATACCCTCATCAGGCACTCATTACAATTGTTCAAGCTAGCTTTAAGCCTGGTCAAAAATTTATTCAATTTCCTAATAGCAAAATTCCATTAGGATCAGAATATCCAACATTCTCAATTAAATATACAAAGGGTATTTATGGAATATTAGGCAGTGATGTTGATTTTGATAAATGGAATGTAGATGTATTCGATGATAAAAATTTAAAACTTGCTGGTTTATTTAAATATAAAATATCTTTTGGAGGTTTTATGAATTCAAGAAAAGTATTCATTCAGGATTACCGGCATTTTAAAAGCAACGATGTGAGAGCTACACTTTCTTATTTGAATGGATTTCAATTGATGAATTCTTATATAAATTCAAATACGGCTTCCTTTATAATGGAAACCCATGTTGAACATCATTTCAATGGATTAATTACAAACAAAATACCGGTAATTAAAAAATTAAAATGGAATTTACTTACAGGTGCCAATGCTTATTACATATCGGATAAGGATAATTATGTAGAATGTTTTATTGGTTTAGAGAATATTTTTAAATTATTCAGACTAGACTTTGTATCTGCATATAAAAATGGATCATTTACAAGATCATCATTTGTTTTGGGGGCAGGGGGCTTATTAGGTGCTGCTGTTAATAATGGAAATTCATCCGGTTCAGGTAAAAATGGCGTGACTATTAATTTCTAAATGTTTTATATCTTTGTTATGTTAATTTGGTTTGCCCTGCAAGCATCCAATCTTTTTTCAGATTTCTCATAATAATGAGATCAAATTAAAATATCATGTCAGTATTACACAATCGTGTTTCGCAAGCGGAATTAAAAAAACGCTTGTATGAAGAAACTGAGTACAGAATAACGGTTTCTTTTTATCAATATTTCTTTATTGAAAATACACAGGCTTTTCGAGATGATTTATATAAAGGATTGTCAGCATTGAATGTTTTTGGTCGCATTTACATAGCTACAGAAGGTATTAATGCACAGATAAGTGTTCCAGAAAGTAATTTTGATGCATTTAAAAAATTTCTTTTTCAATATCCATCTTTAGACGGTATAAGGTTGAATAAAGCTGTTGATAATGATGGGAAATCTTTTTGGGTATTAAAAATAAAAATTAGAGAAAAGATTGTTGCTGATGGAATTGTTGATCCTTCATTTAATATGGCTAAAAAGGGAAAATATGTCAATGCTAGTGAATTTAATCATTTAACAACAGATCCTAACACTTTAATTGTGGATATGCGTAATCATTATGAGTATGAAGTTGGCCATTTTGAAAATGCCATTGAAGTGCCCAGTGATACTTTTAGAGAGCAATTGCCTATGGCTGCCAATATGCTACAAGATCAAAAGGATAAAAATATAATTATGTATTGTACAGGGGGTATACGTTGTGAAAAAGCAAGTGCTTATATGCTTCATCGAGGTTTTAAGAATGTTTTTCATTTAGAAGGAGGTATCATTCATTATGCAAATAATGTCAAGGAGGAAAATTTATTGAATAAATTTCACGGCAAAAATTTTGTATTTGATGATAGATTAGGGGAGCGAATAACAGATGAAATAATATCAAAGTGTCACCAATGTTCCAGCAAATCGGATACGCATACCAATTGCAAAAATGAAGGATGTCATTTGTTGTTTATACAATGTGAAGCTTGTGCTGACAAATATGAAGGTTGTTGCAGCGAGGAGTGTCATCGAATAATAAATCTTCCTGAAGAAGAGCAAAAACTTCTTAGGAAGGGGATTGATAAGGGGCAAATGGTATTCAATAAATCCAAGCAGCGATTGAGGCCAAGACTTTGAAAAATTTGTTATTAATCAGTAATCGTTTTGAATAAGAATATTTATACGTTAAATCTAAAGTGCATAACATCACCATCTTGAACTAAGTATTCTTTTCCTTCTATTCGAAGTCTGCCGTTATCTCTACAAGCAGCTTCTGATCCATATTGAGTGAAATCTGCATAAGAAATAACTTCTGCTTTAATGAAACCTTTTTCGAAATCTGTATGAATAACACTAGCTGCCTGCGGAGCCTTCCATCCTTGTTGTATTGTCCATGCTCTTACTTCTTGCACACCTGCGGTGAAATAAGTAGATAAATTCAACAACTTATAAGTAGAGTGAATTAACCTGTCTAATGCAGGTTCTGTCATTTTATATTCTTCCATAAACATCTGCTTGTCATCGGCATTATCGAATTCTGCAATTTGAGCCTCAATAGCATTTGTCATTACAATTACTTCATTGCCTTCATGCCTAACAGCTTCTATCAAAGCGTCAGAAAATTTGTTGCCCGTATGCATAGATGCTTCATCTACATTGGCTACATACAATATTGGCTTATCTGTCAGTAAAAATATATCTGCAATAGCCGTTTTATCTTCTTTGCTTAATCCAAGAGAAAGGATATTTTTTCCTTGATCCAAATGATCTTTGCAAAGTTTCATTACTTCGTATTCAGCTTTTAATTTTGCGTCACCTTGTTTTAAAAGTTTTTCGGTACGCTGTATTTTCTTTTCAATGCTTTCTAAATCTTTCAACTGTAATTCAGTTTCAATAATTCCTTTATCGGCAACTGGATTAATAGGGCCTTCGTCCCTTAAAATATTTTCATCTTCAAAGCATCGTATTACATGAATGATGGCATCAACTTCTCTGATATTGGCTAGGAATTTATTTCCTAATCCTTCTCCTTTACTAGCACCCTTTACTAATCCTGCGATATCAACAATTTCAATTTGAGTAGGTACTACACGATTGGGTTTTACCAACTCTTCCAATTTGTTTAATCTTGTGTCTGGTACATTTACTAAGCCGGTATTTGGTTCAATAGTACAAAACCTATAATTACTTGCTTGTGCTTTAGCGCTGCTACTCACTGCGTTAAAAAGCGTTGATTTGCCAACATTTGGTAATCCCACTATACCTGCTTGTAATGCCATTTTATTAAAAGTTTATTTATTTTTAAACGATTGCAAAGGTAAGGAGTTTGTTTGAAAAGGAAAATGTGCTCATTTATTGCTACTTTGTTATGGTATTATCGAAAAAGACTTCATAAGTTCATTGTTCAATCAATTTTTTAGAAGTCACTCCATTTTTGATATAATCATATCAAGTATAATAAATAATGACTAAGAAATATTTATTTTACGATATTTTTCAAGTTTACTTATTACTTTTATCTTAGTGATTTTAAAATTAACATTATGACATTAAGCCGGATATGGTCTGCATTTATAATTATTGCAATATTGACAGCTGGGATTAAATTGACAATATTCCCAGAACATCATTCGTTGTTTTCAAATATGGTTACAGGTAAATCTGGTGATACTATTTTAGTGGGCGTTCAGCAAGAAAAAAACAGTAGCCAATTTATCATAAAGGAAATTGATAGCAACAAAGTTTATGTTAGCGGCGAACAAAAAACAATAAGAATTAACGAAGGTATGTTGAAGACTTTTAAAATTCAATCTGCTGATGGGCTTATAGAAACATGTCAAACGGCGGTAACGCTTTGTTTGAAATTGATAGGATTTCTTGCTTTATTTATGGGGTTAATGTCTATTGCAGAAAAAGCAGGAGGGATTAGATTTTTATCAAGAATAATAGGCCCTTTTTTCTCAAAAATATTTCCGGATATTCCAAAAGGTCACCCTTCTATGGGGCATATGATGATGAACTTTTCAGCAAATTTATTGGGGTTGGATAATGCAGCAACGCCATTTGGATTAAAAGCAATGGAAAGTTTGCAGGAATTGAATCCGAATAAATCAGAAGCTTCAAATGCTCAGATAATGTTTTTGTGTTTACATGCATCAGGATTAACATTGATTCCGGTAAGTATTATTGCATTAAGGTCGGCCGCGAAATCAGCAAATCCCATGGATATTTTTATACCCTGTATGATTGCCACATTTGTAGCAACCATTGCAGCAATGTTGATTGTTAGTATAAAACAACGAATAAATGTTTTGCAGCCAGTGATCATTGCATGGGTTTTAGGAATATCATCTGTCATTGCTTTGTTAATAGTATACATTAAAACATTGAATGTTGAGGCGGTGCAAATATTTTCTGGAACATTAAGCAGCGGGTTAATATTGTTTATAATCATTTCAATTGTATTAGGTGGCTTGTATAAAAAAATAGATGTCTTTGATTCATTTATTGAAGGGGCAAAAGGGGGATTTGATACGGCGATAAGAATAATACCTTATCTAGTAGGGATGTTGGCTGCAATTAGTTTATTGAGAACAAGTGGTAGTTTTGATACGTTGATTCATGCAGGTAAAAGCTTTTTCGCAATGTTAGGAACCGATACTCGATTTGTTGACGGCCTTCCTACTGCTTTAATAAAGCCTTTTAGTGGAGGAGCTGCTAGAGGTATGATGGTTGACACCATGAAAAATTTTGGGGCCGACTCATTTGCAGGCCGATTATCATGTATTCTTCAAGGCTCTTCGGATACCACTTTTTATGTAATTGCAGTTTATTTTGGTGCTGTGTCTGTAAAAAATACCAGGTATGCAGTTTGGGCCATGTTATTAGCAGATTTGGTAGGAGTGCTCACTTCTATTTGCTTGGCTTATTTGTTTTTTGCCTAATTATTGAGTAGTATTATTATCGCGCCCATTAAAAAGTAAGATAATTAGTTGAATTATATATGAATAGAATTTTAGATTATATTTTTACATTTTAATCGTAACTTTTTAAAGATTATTTTTGTTTAAAATAAGTAGTAGATAAAATGACGGAGAAAAAAAATACTAGCTATCCAAAAGAAAAGATTAATATACTTTTTTTAGAAAATATAAGTGATATCGCGATTACTCAGTTTGTGGGTAATGGTTATGTTAATGTAAAAAAGATTGCTGGTGCATTAAGCGAAGAAGCATTAGTGAAAGAAATTAAAAATGTACACATTTTAGGTATTCGCAGTAAATCTATTATCACAGAAAAAATTTTAAGTGCGGCCCCAAAGCTTCAGGCGATAGGTTGTTTTTGTATCGGGGTGAATCAGGTTGATTTAGATGCCGCAACAAAATATGGTGTAGCTGTTTTTAACGCTCCTTATAGTAATACCAGAAGTGTAGCAGAGTTGGTGATAGGGTCATCTATTATGTTAGTAAGGAAAATTATAGACAAAAATAAAGCTGCTCATGAAGGTAAATGGATGAAAGATGCAAAAGGCAGTCATGAATTGAGGGGTAAAACACTTGGTATAATTGGGTATGGAAATATTGGAAGTCAAGTGAGTGTATTAGCGGAAGCTTTAGGGATGAAGGTTGTGTTTTATGATGTTGAAACAAAGTTACCATTAGGTAATGCGATTAGTATTAAACATTTAAAAGATCTTTTACAGCAAAGCGATGTGGTTACTATTCATGTTCCTGAATTGTCTACTACCAAAAATCTTATCAATAAATCCAACTTGAAATATTTTAAAAAAGGGGCGGTGTTGATTAATTATGCCAGAGGAGAGGTGATAGATATTTATGCATTAAAGCAATCATTGATTTCCGAACAATTAGGTGGCGCTGCTATAGATGTATTTCCTGTTGAACCGGAAAAAAATGGGGATATTTTCAAAACGCCTCTACAAGGATTGCCCAATGTATTGTTAACTCCTCATATAGGAGGCAGTACACAAGAAGCCCAGAATAATATAGGGGTTGACGTTAGTGCTAAGTTGTTTAATTATCTTGAAAAAGGCATCAGCACAGGTTCTTATAGCATTCCTGCTTTAGCATTG
>CANICR010000034.1 GCA_947466405.1 Chitinophagaceae bacterium
AATGAAAAGTATTATTGGAAAGAAAGTTGGCATGACCAGCATCTTTGACACAACAGGCAAGCAAACTGCTGTTACGATCATAGAAGCAGGACCTTGCGTAGTAACTCAAAAGAAAACCGTTGAAAGCGACGGTTATAATGCACTCCAAATTGCATTCGGCGATAAGAAAGAAAAACACTCCAACAAAGCCGAGATAAATCATTTCTCAAAAGCTAGTACAGCTCCTAAAAGATTCGTTCAAGAAATCCGCAATAGCGAAATAGAAAAGAATGTAGGTGAAACAATCACTGTGGACATTTTTACCGAAGGCGACGACGTTGCTGTTGTAGGAACTACAAAAGGTAAAGGTTTTCAGGGTGTTGTTAAACGTCATGGCTTTAGTGGTGTGGGACAACAATCGCATGGACAACATGATCGTCAAAGAGCGCCGGGTTCAATTGGTAACTCCTCTGACGCTAGTCGTGTATTCAAAGGAATGCGCATGGCGGGCCGTATGGGTGGAGATAGAGTTAAAATGAAAGGATTGAAAATAATAAAAATATTTCCTGAAAAGAATTACATACTTGTTAGTGGTTCTATCCCAGGCCATAACGGATCAATCGTATTAATTCAGAAATAATTTACGAAGCGCAAAAGCGTTTAAAAAAATAAACAATGCAATTAGATATTTTAAATACCAAAGGAGAAAAAACAGGAAGAACAATTGATCTTCCAGACGAAATTTTTGGAATAGAACCAAATGATCATGTTATCTATTTAGCTGTAAAGCAATTCCAAGGTGCACAACGTCAGGGTTCTCATAAAGTGAAGACTCGTGCGGAAGTGAAGGGATCTTCAAAAAAATTACATAAGCAAAAAGGAACTGGAGGTGCTCGTAAAGGTAATCTTCGTAACCCATTGTATAAAGGTGGTGGTACAATATTTGGACCAAAACCGCACAAGTATGATATCAAACTGAATCGTAAAGTAAAAGATTTAGCTAAAATGAGCGCATTGGCTTATAAAGCAAAAGAAAATGCAATTGTAATCATGGAAGATGTGGTTATGGAAGCTCCAAAAACAAAGGCGTTTGCTGGAATTTTGAAAAGCTTGAATGTGGGTAATAAAAAAGCATTATTCGTAATTCCTGAGTATAACGATAACGTATACTTGAGCCTAAGAAATGTACAGGGCGTTAACGGATCAGTATTAAGCGATATGAATACATACGATATCTTGGATGCGAATGTATTGGTGATGACGGAGAAAGCAGCAAAATTATTCACAGAAACTGAAGCATAAATTTAATTTGAAAACAAACTGATTTTTAAATCATATAGTTTTCGGATTTTCAAATCAAAAAAATAATAAAATGAAACTGTCTGACGTATTAATAAAACCTGTTTTGTCTGAGAAAGCAAATAAGCAATCAGAAAAAATGAATCGGTACACTTTTGTAGTGGACAGAAAAGCAAATAAGCTTGAAATTAAAAGAGCAGTAGAATTGTTTTACGGCGTTCAGGTGGAGGAGGTTAATACATTAGTGATGCCTTCGAAATTGAAGTCGAAATACACAAAAGCAGGATACATCGTAGGACGTAAGCCAGCAAAGAAAAAGGCATTAGTTACTGTAGCAGCAGGAGAGTCAATTGATTTGTACTCTGCAGTATAGCAAATAATATTATTCATGAATGGTGGTCAACACCGCAAAGTTTTGACAAAATAAAAAAGAATTAAAAATGGCACTTAGAAAATACAAACCAATTACAGCAGGAACTCGTTGGAGAATTGGAAATGCTTATGCAGAGATAACAACCAATGTTCCTGAAAAGTCTTTGGTAGAAAAACAAAAAAATACGGCAGGTAGAAATTCTCAAGGTCGTAGATCAATGAGATATATGGGTGGTGGAAATAAAACCATGTATCGTATCATCGATTTCAAAAGAAGTAAAAAAGATATTCCAGCTGTAGTAAAAACAATTGAATACGATCCAAATCGTACGGCATTTATCGCATTGTTGAATTATGCAGATGGAGAAAAAAGATATATACTAGCTCCTCAAGGTTTGCAAGTAGGCCAAACCGTTATGAGTGGTGATGATGTAGCACCTGAATTAGGTAATGCTTTATTATTGAAGAATATGCCTTTAGGTACTAATGTTCACAATATTGAAATGCAGCCAGGTCAAGGTGGAATCTTGGTTCGTAGCGCAGGTACCTCAGCACAGCTTACCAATAAAGAAGGTAAATATGCTGTACTTAAAATGCCAAGCGGGGAGTTAAGAAAAGTGTTGATTAATTGCTATGCAACTGTAGGGGTTACTAGTAATAGTGATCATAGTCTAGAAAGCATGGGTAAGGCGGGAAGAAATCGCTGGAAAGGAATCAGGCCTCGTACAAGAGCCGTTGCGATGAACCCGGTAGATCACCCAATGGGTGGAGGTGAAGGTAGAGCATCTGGTGGTCACCCTCGTAGCCGTAAAGGTAAATATGCAAAAGGTGAAATTACCCGTACAAGAGGAAAAGGATCAGATAAGATGATTATCCAAAGAAGAAACGGTAAAAAATTACCAAATAAATAAAATAATTTTTCATTCAATTGTTAAAATATTCGGTTAGTTCCGGAGAATAAACAAAAATAAAAACAACATGGCTCGTTCATTAAAAAAAGGTCCTTACATAGAAGCTAAACTTGAAAAAAAGGTAATGGCTATCACGGAAGGGAAGGCAAAGAAAACAGTAATTAAAACCTGGAGCAGAAGAAGTACTATTACGCCAGATTTCGTAGGACAAACATTTGCAGTTCATAATGGAAATAAATTTATTCCAGTGTATGTAACAGAGTTCATGGTTGGACATAAATTAGGTGAATTTGCACCAACAAGACAGTTTAGAGGACACTCAAGTAAAAAGATTTAATAAAATTGTTTAGCAATTATCGAAATCGGATCACCCATAACGATAAAGCTTAAACCTTCAAACATAATAAGAGATGGAAGCAATAGCAAAATTAAATAATTATCCAACTTCGCCTCGTAAGATGCGTTTGTTAGCTGATTTAATTCGTGGAATGAAAGTAGAAAAAGCATTGGCCATATTGGATCACAATCCAAAACATCCGGCAGTGCCTCTTCGTAAATTAGTAGTATCTGCAATCAGTAACTGGAAACAAAAAAATGAAGGAGCTGATGAAGCTGCATTGATAGTGAAGACGATTTTTGTTGATGGCGCAAGAGTGATTAAGCGTATGCGTCCTGCACCACAAGGTCGTGGATACAGGGTTCGTAAGCGTAGCAATCACGTAACAGTTATAGTAGATACAGTAGGTACTAAAGCGCCAAAAGTTGTTGCAAAAGAAGTAGTAGAAACTGCGGAAGTTGTAGCACCTAAAAAAGCGGCTACTAAAAAAACAACTAAAAAAGATTAATAAAACAAACTAATATTTAAAAACCGAATATGGGTCAGAAAACAAATCCGATAGGTGCAAGATTGGGAATCATCCGAGGCTGGGACAGCAATTGGTATGCTCACAAAAAAGATTACGCCGTAAAGCTTATCGAAGATGATAAGATCAGGAATTATCTGAATGCACGTATCAACAAAGGTGGTATTGCTAAAATTGTTATTGAGCGTACGCTTAATAAATTAATCGTAACAATCCATACGTCTAAACCTGGTATCATCATCGGTAAAGGTGGCGGTGAAGTGGATAGAATTAAAGAAGAGTTGAAAAAATTATGTGGTAAAGAAGATGTTCAAATAAACATTCTTGAAATTCGCAGACCTGAGTTGGATGCAAATATCGTTGGAGATACCATCGCTCGTCAAATTGAAAATCGTATTAACTACAAGCGTGCTATTAAAATGTCTATAGCCTCTGCACTTCGTATGGGCGCTGAAGGGATCAAAGTGAAAGTAGGCGGTCGTTTAGGTGGAGCAGAGATTGCACGTAGTGAAGAAATAAAACAAGGCCGTACTCCATTACATACATTACGTATGGATATTGATTATGCTAGTGTATTCGCATTAACTGTTTATGGAAAAATAGGCATTAAAGTTTGGATTTGTAAAGGGGAAGTTTTGGGTAAAAGAGATTTAAATCCAAATGTAATTGCCGGCGGTGGTAAGAACGAAGGAGGAGACAGACCATCAGGTGGTTTTGATAGAAGAGATGACAGAAGAGGTGGAGATGATCGCAGAGGCGGTGGAGATCGTAGAGGCGGTGGTGGTGGAGATCGCAGAGGTGGCGGTGGAGCAGGTGGAAGAAGATAATTCGGAATAGAAGAAGTTGCAATTTGAAATAGATAGCACTTTTAAAAGTAGAATAAAAATAAATTTACATAAATTATCAAATTAGGATAAGATGTTACAACCAAAAAGAAGCAAACACAGGAAGAGTCAGAAAGGAAGAATGAAAGGAGATACCAAAAGAGGTGCTACACTTGCTTTCGGAACTTTTGGATTAAAAGCGATGGATAGTGTTTGGTTAACCAATCGACAAATTGAAAGTGCTCGTCAGGCAATGACGCGTCATATGAAACGTGAAGGAAATGTGTGGATCAGAATATTCCCTGATAAGCCAATTACAGCAAAACCAGCTGAGGTGAGGATGGGTAAAGGTAAAGGTAACCCTGAAGGATGGGCAGCTATTGTACAACCAGGTCGTATCTTATTTGAAGCGGATGGTGTATCAGTTCAGGTAGCTAAAGAAGCATTTGAATTAGCAGCACAAAAATTACCAATACTAACAAAATTTGTAGTAAGTAGAGATTATCAAGTACAAATCTAATTGCAATAATTATTGCTAATAGATTAATCAAATCATTATCAAATAAAAGAAGATGTCTAAAAAAATTGATTTCGTAAAAAGTCTAACTGGATTAAGTGAGGTGGAGTTGACAGCAAAAATAAAAGAAGATGAAATGCGTATTAAGAAATTAACGTTTGCTCATTCTCTTTCACCACTTGAAAATCCACAAACAATTCGTTTGTTGAGAAGAGATATTGCTCGTTTAAAAACACAATTAAGAAAAATACAAATTGGAGCTTAATCCAATAAAACAATACATGATGGAAACAACAAATCAGATAGAAAGAAATTTAAGGAAAACAAGAGTTGGTGTGGTATCCAGTAATAAAATGGATAAAACGATCACTGTTAAAGTTGAGCGTAAAATCAAGCACCCATTGTACGGAAAGTTCCTTAAGAAAACTACAAGTTTTCATGCTCATGATGAGAAAAACGAATGTAGTATAGGCGATACCGTTAAGATAATGGAAAGTCGTCCTTTAAGCAAAACAAAGCGTTGGAGATTGGTAGAAGTGGTTGAGAAAGTGAAATAAAATTTCTTTCATTCATCTAAACAGGTGAGTGTTTGAGAGTATTAATAAATTACCGGTTGTAGGGTAGTCCTTCAACAAAAAGCTAAATAAAATGATACAGCAAGAGAGTAGATTAAATGTTGCAGACAACAGTGGAGCTAAAGAAGTATTGTGCATTCGTGTACTTGGTAATAGCGGACAAGATTATGCAAAAATCGGCGACAAAATAGTTGTAACAGTAAAAGACGCAATGCCTGCAGGCGGTATTAAAAAAGGTACTGTCAGCAAAGCAGTTATTGTTCGTACTGTAAATAAATTACGTCGTAAAGATGGTTCATATATTCGTTTTGATGACAATGCAGTGGTGTTGTTGAACAATTCAGATGAGCCAAGAGGCACCCGTATTTTTGGGCCAGTGGCTCGTGAATTAAGAGATAAAGGATACATGAAAATTATTTCATTGGCACCAGAAGTGTTGTAAGGAAATAAAAAAATAAGTAAATCAGCCGAAGGGCTAAAAGTTAAATAAAATGAGTACAAGATTTAAACCAAAGTTCAACATCAAAAAAGGGGATTCAGTAGTAGTAATTACTGGAGATGATAAAGATTTATCAAAACCAAGAAAAGTGTTGGAAATTATTTTAGAAAAAGGTCGTGTATTGGTAGAAGGTGTCAATATTGTTACCAAGCATACAAAACCATCTGCACAAAACACTAAAGGTGGAATTGAAAAAGTAGAGGCGCCAATTGCAATCAGTAATGTAATGTTATGGGATGCAAAATCAAAAGGACCATCTAAAATTACACGTACAAGAGTAAACGGAAAATTAGTTAGAACCGCAAAAAAATCAGGGGAGGTAATTAAATAATGAGCACAATAACAAATACTCCAAGGTTAGCAGAAAAGTACAAAAAAGATGTTGTACCTGCTTTAATGAAAAAGTTTAGTTACAAAACTGTAATGCAAGCTCCAAGAATCACTAAGATTTGCTTAAATCGTGGTGTGAATGGTGCGGTTACAGATAAAAAGCTAATTGATATTGCTATCGATGAGCTAAGTAACATTACTGGACAAAAGGCTGTAGCTACGATGTCTAAAAAAGATATCTCAAACTTTAAGCTTCGTAAAAATATGCCAATTGGCGCAAGAGTTACTTTGCGTGGTGTAAAAATGTACGAGTTCTTAGATCGTTTGGTGTCTGTATCATTACCACGTGTACGTGACTTTAAAGGAATTAATGATAAAGCATTTGATGGTCGTGGAAACTATACATTAGGTGTAACGGAGCAAATAATTTTCCCAGAAATAGATATTGATAAAGTAAATAAAATTACTGGATTGGATATCACTTTTGTAACAACTGCTAATACTAACGAAGAAGCATACGAGTTGTTGAAAGAAATGGGAATGCCTTTTAAGAATACTAAAAAATCTGAAAATTAAAATATGGCAAAGAAATCAATCGTCGCCAGACAAGCAAAAAGGGAAAAAATGGTAGCAAAATATGCTGCTAAAAGAGAAGCATTAAAAGCAGAAGGAAACTATAGTGCTCTTGATCTTTTACCAAAAAACGCTTCACCAGTTCGCTTAAAAAACCGGTGTCAATTAACAGGACGTTCAAGAGGATATATGCGCCATTTTGGCCTTAGTCGTTTGATGTTCCGTGATATGGCATTAGCAGGAAAAATTCCTGGGGTTACCAAAGCAAGTTGGTAAACAACAAAAACTTTCAGATGCGGGATATCGCATTGTAATAAAATTTTAAATCAATTAACAGAAATAACAATGGTAACTGATCCAATTGCAGATTATTTAACAAGAATTCGTAACGCACAGATGGCTAATCATCGTATTGTAGAAATACCTGCTAGCAACTTAAAAAAGCGTATCACAGAAATCTTGTATGATAAAGGATATATTCTTAAATACAAATTTGAAGAAGATAAAAAACAAGGGCTTATCAAAATAGCTTTGAAATATGATCCATCAACAAAGTTGCCGGTGATTCAAAGCCTAGAAAGAATAAGTCGCCCAGGTCTTCGTTCTTATGCTAAACCAGATGAGTTTAAGCGTATAAAAAATGGCTTAGGTATTTCTATCGTTTCTACTTCTAAAGGAGTAATGACAGATAAAGAAGCGAAAGCACAGAATGTAGGTGGAGAGGTATTGTGTAGCATATTCTAATTCAATATTGCCTTAAGCCTTCTATACATGGCTGACCGCAAAAACAGTATTTATATTTTTTAAATAAACAAATTATTACAATGAGTCGTATAGGTAAAAAACCGGTAGAAATTCCCTCAGGCGTAACCATTACCGTTGGTAAAGACAACCTAATTGCTGTAAAGGGACCAAAAGGTGAGCTAAAGCAAGCAATTGATAGAGATATTATCGTTGAAATAAAAGACAATACTATTGAATTTGCTCGTCCAACAG
This sequence comes from Chitinophagaceae bacterium, assembly GCA_947466405.1. Taxonomy (GTDB): domain Bacteria; phylum Bacteroidota; class Bacteroidia; order Chitinophagales; family Chitinophagaceae; genus Ferruginibacter. The sequence continues at coordinate 7,739 of CANICR010000034.1, forward strand.
ATCAAATTCGCCACCGTGCTATGCATGGATTGTATCGTTCTTTAATCAGTAATATGGTTAAAGGTGTTACAGAAGGGTATAAAAAAGAATTAGAATTAGTAGGGGTGGGTTATAAAGCCGCTAATCAGGGAAACTTGTTAGATTTGGCTTTAGGTTATTCACATAATATTTTGTTTGAAATTCCAAAAGAGTTGAAAATTGTTACCGCACAAGAAAAAGGTAAAAATCCAACAATTACTTTGGAAAGTATTGACAAACAATTACTAGGTCAGGTTTGTGCAAAAATACGCAGCTTACGTAAGCCTGAACCATACAAAGGTAAAGGGGTTAAATTTGTAGGTGAAGTATTGAGAAGAAAAGCGGGTAAATCAGCTGGTAAATAATTTAAAGAGATAGTTATTTAATTTCTTTTCTTTAAATCAATAAAATTCAAAATCAATTTCCGGCAGAATCGGAAAAAAAATAAAATAAAATGAACAACAAATCAAGTGCTAGACAGAAAATAAGATATCGCATTCGTAAGAAAGTGAACGGTACATCTTCTATTCCACGTTTAACTGTTTTCAGAAGTAACGCTGATATCTATGCTCAATTGATTGATGACAATAGTGGTGTAACCATTACTGCTGCATCATCCAAACAAAAAGATATTGCTGCTCATAAAGCACCGAAAATATCTAAAAGTAAAATGGTTGGAGAAGCCATCGCTAAAAAAGCAATCGATCTAGGAGTAAAGAAAGTTGTATTTGATCGTAGTGGGTATGTGTATCATGGCCGTGTGAAAGCAGTTGCTGATGGTGCAAGAGAAGGTGGATTAGATTTTTAATAAAAAAAACCTACAAATTAATAAATAGATTTACATCAACAATTAAATAGAATAAATGTCAAACGTAATTGTAAATAAAATGAAAGCCGGCGATCTCGAACTAAAAGAGAAAGTAGTTGCCATCAACCGTGTTGTTAAAACAACAAAAGGTGGACGTGCATTTAGTTTTTCTGCTTTAGTAGTTGTTGGAAATGAAGCTGGCGTGGTTGGTCACGGGCTAGGAAAAGCAAAAGAAGTACAAGAAGCTATCACAAAAGGAATTGAAGATGCAAAAAAGAATTTGATAAAAGTTCCTATCATGCATGGTACTATTCCTCACGATCAGCTAAGTAAAGAAGGTGCTGCTAAAGTATTGATAAAGCCTGCCGCTCATGGTACAGGGGTTATCGCTGGAGGCAGTATGCGTGCAGTACTTGAGTTTGCTGGTATTACAGACGTATTAGCAAAAAATCTTGGGTCAGCTAATCCTCATAACGTGGTTAAAGCAACTTTTAAAGCATTGGCAAGTTTACGGGAGCCTATTAGCATAGCTAAAACAAGAAACGTTTCTTTGAAAAAAGTTTTCAACGGATAATTAGTATTATCAATTATTAAGTTTCAATTTATGAAAAAAATAAAAGTAACACAAGTAAAAAGTGTAATCGATAGATCAGAGCGTCAAAAAAGAACAATGATCGCTTTGGGATTAAAAAAAATAAATGCAACAGTTGAAGTAGAAGCAACTCCTCAAATATTAGGAATGGTTACTAAAGTTAATCACCTGGTAAAAGTAGAAGAAGCATAATCTTCAATTTGCATTGGCATAGGCTACAAGTTTTATAATCTTGCTAGTTATCCAAGGTTTAAATTTTATTAATAAAAGCGAGGGGCGATTCCCCGTAAGTTTAAAATCAACATAATATGAAATTACATTCTTTAAAACCAGCAAAAGGCGCAACGCACAAAGAAAAGCGCATTGGTCGTGGTGAAGCAAGTGGTAAAGGTGGTACTTCTACAAAAGGTAACAAAGGTGGACAAAGTCGCGCAGGTTACAAAAGTAAAAAAGGTCATGAAGGTGGACAGATGCCAATTCAACGCCGTATTCCAAAACGTGGGTTTACCAATATTAACAGAGTTGAATTTAAAATACTTAACATTGGTAAAGTAGATCATTACGCTGAAAAATATGGTATTACTGAATTTAGCCTAGCTAACCTTTATATAAATGGATTAATCTCTCAAACAGATAACGTTAAAATATTGGGTAACGGCGAATTGAAAGGCAGTTATACTTTCAAGGTAAACGCAGTTAGCGCAAAAGCTAAATTGGCTATTGAAGCAGCAGGCGGAACTATAGAAATAGTGAAATAAAATCCCGATATTTGTATAACGCATAACATAATGCGGTTTTACTTTTTGCTAAAATAAACTGATTAATTCCGTGAAGAAATTCATATCTACATTAAAAAATATTTGGAGCATTGAAGAATTACGTAATAAAATTACGTTTACGCTTTTGTTGCTTTTCATTTATAGATTGGGATCTTTTATCGTACTTCCTGGTATTGATCCAAATAAATTAACTAATCTTAGCAATAACGCCAGCAGCGGTATGTTGGGTCTTTTAGATGCCTTTGTGGGAGGAGCCTTTTCGAAAGCTTCTATTTTTGCATTAGGAATCATGCCGTACATTTCTGCTTCTATTTTTATGCAATTGATGACCATACTGGTTCCTCAAATGGCTAAAGTTCAACAAGAAGGTGAAAGTGGCAGAAAAAAAATAAATCAATGGACTCGTTATCTAACTGTTATAGTTACTGCATTTCAGGCAGCAGCCTATATTGGATATCTAAAAAGTCCCGCTAACGCAGAAGCATTGATACCAGCTTTTGGTGCATTCTTTTGGGTTTCTACCGTAATTACATTAACCGTAGGTACATTGTTTGTAATGTGGCTAGGTGAAAAAATAACAGACAAAGGATTAGGCAATGGTACTTCTATCATCATTATGATTGGTATACTAGCTCGTCTCCCTCAATCTTTTGGTCAGGAATGGTCAACAAGAATTGCACAAAGAGGCGCAGGTGGTTTGCTATTAATGCTTTTGGAAATTCTTTTCATGATAGCCATTATCATGGGATTAATTATGTTGGTTCAAGGAACAAGAAAAGTAGCTGTTGAATATGCTAAACAAATAGTAGGAAGCAGGCAAATGGGTGGCGCAAGAAATTTTTTACCATTAAAAGTAAATGCTGCAGGTGTGATGCCAATCATTTTTGCACAAGCAATATTGTTTTTGCCCACCATATTCTCAGGATTTACCGGTAGCGGTTGGGCTAGCAATTTTACTGATCACACAAAGCCAGTATACATGATTGTATATTCAATTTGTGTAATTGCCTTCACCTTCTTATACACTGCTTTGATATTTAATCCTAAGCAGATGGCAGAAGAATTAAAACGTAATAATGGGTTTATTCCAGGTGTTAAACCAGGTGAGCCTACTGCAGATTATATCGGAACAATTATGGATAGAATTACATTGCCAGGCGCTGTGTTACTTGCTTTGGTAGGTATTTTGCCAGGGATATTTCAATTGGTATTTGGTATGTCACAAGGGTTTTCTACTTTCTTCGGAGGCACTTCTTTATTAATTATGGTTGGCGTTGTATTAGATACACTACAGCAAATAGAAACTCAATTATTAATGCGTCAGTATGATGGATTAATGAACAGCGGAAGAATACAAGGAAGACAAGCCGTTCCGTCAGGAATGTAATAAACAGACTTATAAATTATAAAAAATAATCAACCCCGGCGATACACATCGTTGGGGTTTGTTTTAATTTGTATAACGAATGATTAAATTAAAAACAAAAGAAGAAATTGTAATCATGCGGGAGTCATGCCTGCTAGTTGGTAAAGCTCATGCGGTTATTGCTGCTTTATTAAAACCCGGAATGACAACACAGCAAGTTAATGATCTAGTGGAAGAATTTATCCTAGACAATAAAGCAATCCCATCCTTTAAAAATTATCATGGTTTTCCTGCAGCTACTTGTATTTCAATGAATGAAGCGGTTGTTCATGGATTTCCAGGTACTCATGAATTAAAAGAGGGAGATATTATTTCTTTGGATATTGGAGTTTTGAAAAATGGGTTTCATGGAGATAGCGCATATACCTATGCGTTAGGAGATGTTTCTGAAGAGATAAAAAGATTGTTACGTGTAACTAAAGAATCATTGTATCTGGGCATTGACAAGGCAAGGCAGGGTAATAGGATTGGAGATATCGCCTATGCTATTCAAGAACATACAGAAAAAAAGCACGGTTATGGTGTAGTTAGGGAATTAGTGGGACATGGTTTAGGGCGGGAATTGCACGAAGATCCTCAAGTACCTAATTATGGCAAAAAAGGGTCGGGCCCCAAATTAAAAGAAGGAATGGTGTTAGCAATAGAACCAATGATCAATATGGGGGTAAAAGAAGTGTCGCATTTAAGTGATGGGTGGACAGTACTCACTAAAGACAGAAAGCCTTCTGCTCATTTTGAACATGATGTGCATATTACAAACGGTGATCCTGATATACTTTCTTCCTTTGAAGAAATAGAATTAGCCGAAAAAGGAAATATTAATTTGTCCTGGAGTTATCATAATGTTTAATTATTGCGATTGTACATAATTCATTAAAGTAAATTCAAAAATCTCGAACCTCTTTTCATTTCTTTATGCAAAACAAAACACTTGTAGTAATTGGTGGAGGTGCAGCTGGTTTTTTTTGCGCGGTAAATGCAGCTAGAATTCACAAAGACTTAAAGGTTATATTAATCGAGAAGTCCTCTAAGTTGCTTAGCAAAGTTAAAATAAGTGGTGGTGGACGTTGCAATGTATCACATGCCTGCGAAAGCGTAAATGATTTAATTAAGTATTATCCTCGGGGTTCTGCATTTCTAAAAAAAGCCTTTCATCATTTTTATACAGCACATACTATACAATGGTTTCAAGAGCGAGGTGTTGAGTTAAAAACAGAATCTGATGGAAGGATGTTTCCCAGCTCGAATACTTCTCAAACAATCATAGATTGCTTGCTAAATGAAGCGAGCAGATATGGTGTTGAAATCATGATGAATGCAGATGTACTATCGATAGCAAAGATGAGCAATGAGAACAATGCGCATCACTCGAATTTTCAAATTACTTTAAGAAATACAAAAATAATATCGGCAAACTACGTGTGTATTGCCTGTGGCGGATTTTCAAAAGAATCTCAATTTGATTGGTTGCTAAAGCTAGGACATACTATTGAAAAGCCCGTTCCTTCTCTATTTACATTCAACATACCTAATGACAATATTAAATCATTAATGGGTGTAACGATTCCCGATGTTAGGGTTAAAATCATGGGCACTAAACTTCAGCAAAGTGGGCCTTTGTTAATTACGCATTGGGGATTAAGCGGACCAGCCATTCTTAAATTATCGGCATGGGGTGCAAGAGAATTGGCTTCTAGTAATTATGAATTCACTGTAATGGTAAACTGGTTGTCAGATTTTAATGAGCAAACATTAAAAGATAGATTTCAACAAATTAGGTTTGAAAAGGCAGCTCAAAAAATATATAATCGAAATCCATTTTTACTGCCCACTCGTTTATGGGAATACTTATTAGCACAATGTGAAGTGCCTGAAGAAATGCGCTGGGCAGATCTTCCAGCAAAAGAACAAAATAAAGTAATCAAACTATTATGTAGTCAGCACTTTTCAGTAAGAGGTAAAACGACTTTCAAAGAAGAGTTTGTAACAGCTGGAGGTATTCAGTTAAGTGAAGTAGATTCAAGCACCATGCAAAGCAAAGTTTTGTCAGGAATGTTTTTTGCCGGAGAAATATTAAATATAGATGGCGTTACGGGTGGATTTAATTTTCAAAACGCATGGACAACAGGTTGGATTGTTGCAAATTCTATAGTTATGTAGAAGTAAGCCATATAAAATAACTATAAATCTTTTAAACTTCTCCTACCTTTGAGCTCTTTAAGTAAAGTATTTATCCTTGTATAAAATGAAAAAAATAGATAAGTATATATTAACAAAGTATATTACTACTTTTATTTTCTGTTTAATTCTATTTACAGCAATTGTTGTAGTAGTGGATATTAGTGAAAAAACGGATGATTTTGTAAAGTCTGGTTTGCCAACATCAAAAATTATTACTGATTATTACTTTGGATTTATCCCTCGCATAGATGCGATGCTCTTTCCGTTATTTATTTTCATTTCTGTTATTTTTTTTACTTCAAAAATGGCTGGCAATTCTGAAATTATTTCGATATTAAGCAGTGGGGTTAGTTTTAGGAGATTTTTATTACCTTATGTTATAGGGGGGCTTTTATTTTCAATTTTATTATGGATTGGCTACCAATTTGTAGTGCCTGAAGCAAACAAAAAATGGGCAAATTTTGAAAAAAATTATGTTGATGTAAATATTGGCTTTTTGCAACAAAATAATATATACAAGCAAAATATTTATTTTAGAATCGATTCAAACACTTATGCAGGCATTAAAGGGTATGATACGGTTTCGAAATCAGGATCTAATATTTCTGTTGAAAAAATAGTTGATAATAAAATGGTGTATAATTTACGTGCAACAAATTTCCACTGGGATACTACTTATCGCGTATGGCAACTTACTAATGTTGTAGAAAGGATATTTGATGAAAAAAATGAAAAGCTTGTTTTATCTAATAGTAAAATTGTAAATTATTCTTTCAAACCAATAGACCTCAGGCAAGATGATTATTTAAAAGATCAGATGTCAACGAAAGATTTAAATGCGTATATCAAATTGGAGAAAATGAGGGGTTCTGAAATGTTGAATACTTTTTTATTAGAAAGATATAACAGAGATGCTATTCCTTTTTCAGTATTAATTCTAACAATAATAGGGGCAATACTAGCTTCAAGGAAAGTAAGGGGAGGAAGTGGCTTTCATTTGGCGTTAGGGGTTGTAATTAGTATGCTTTATATACTATTTAGCAGGTTCTCTGTAGTTTTCGCTACCAAAGGCAATTTTACACCCTTGTTGGCTGCATGGACACCTAACATTCTCTTTGGGTTTTTAACGATATATCTATACAAATTAGCACCCAAATAAATTGTAGCATTTTTAATATAAACTTTCTATTAAAACTTTTGTTTAACAGACAAGGTCATCGTATTTTAGAGCTCCAAAAAATGCGATAATTAATCGTATTCTATATTGCATATAAACATCATGTAAAGCGTATAAATTTAAAAAAATGGGTATTATAAAAGACAGATTTAAAATCAAAGCAGATAAAGTTGCTGTTGAAGTAAAGGATCTATTGAAAGAACATGGAAATAAAAAAATTGGTGAAGTAACCCTTAGTCAGATTTATCAGGGTATGCGAGGCATTACTGGATTAGTCACTGAAACTTCTTTATTGGATGCACAGGATGGGATTCGTTTTAGGGGTTACTCTATTCCTGAATTAAGAGAAAAATTACCGAAGGCACCAGGCGGTTCTGAACCATTGCCGGAAGGATTGTTTTATTTAATGCTGGTAGGAGAATTGCCAACAGAAGAAGATGTCCATCATCTTACTAGTGTATGGCAACGCAGGAGTCATGTACCTAATCATGTATTTGCTACTATTGAAGCATTGCCGGTAAATGCACATCCCATGACGCAGTTTGTTGTAGCCATTATGGCCATGCAAACAGAAAGTTCATTTTCTAAGTTGTATGCAAAAGGAATGAATAAAAAAGATTATTGGGAAGCTGTTTTTGATGACTCGATGGATTTAATTGCTCGATTGCCAAGAATTGCTGCGTATATATATCGACGTAAGTATAAAAATGGAGATCATATTCAGCCCAATGGTTTGTTAGACTGGTCTGGTAATTTTGCTCATATGATGGGATATGAAGATGAGGGTTTTAAAGAGTTGATGCGTTTATATATGACAATACATGCTGATCACGAAGGTGGTAACGTTTCCGCGCACACGACTCATTTGGTGGGTTCTGCATTGAGCGATCCATATTTGAGTTTCGCGGCTGGTATGAATGGATTGGCCGGCCCACTTCATGGCTTAGCTAATCAGGAAGTAATTAAATGGATATTTGAATTAAGAGAAGAAATAGGCTCAGATGCTCCAACAAAAGAACAGATTGAAGAGTACGTTAAAAAAACATTAAGTGAAGGTAAGGTAGTGCCAGGTTATGGTCATGCTGTACTACGTAAAACAGATCCAAGATTTACGGCTCAAATGGAATTTGGAAAAAAGCACATGGCAAATGATTCATTGGTGCAAACTGTTTGGACAATCTATGATGCTGTTCCACCGATTTTGTCAACCATGGGAAAAATAAAAAATCCATGGCCTAACGTTGATGCACATAGTGGAGCATTGTTAGTTCATTATGGTATGGTTGAATATGAATTTTACACTGTGTTATTTGGAGTGTCAAGAGCTTTAGGGGTTTTGTCTAGTTTGTGTTGGGACAGGGCTCTGGGTTTTGCTTTAGAAAGACCAAAGTCAGTTACAACAGAATTAGTAAAAGATTGGATAGCAGGTAAAGGAGAGGTTTGGGGAGAGTAATTTTCTCAATAATCATTAATAAAAGGGGAATTAGCTCAGTTGGCTAGAGCGTCCCGATGTTATCGGGAAGGTGGTCAAAGAAAAATAAAAAAGGGGAATTAGCTCAGTTGGCTAGAGCGTCCCGATGTTATCGGGAAGGATGCCAAAGAAAAATAAAAAAGGGGAATTAGCTCAGTTGGCTAGAGTGTCCCGATGTTATCGGGAAGGATGCCAAAGAAAAATAAAAAAGGGGAATTAGCTCAG
>CANICR010000035.1 GCA_947466405.1 Chitinophagaceae bacterium
AATATTGGAGAGGCAATTGTAATTAATTGCATACAAAGTAATCAAATAATTCTCTGTTATTTGTTCTGATTTTTTTTAAACTAAAGAATTAATTCATCTCTTTTTTCTTTTCATAATTTTGTATTCTTCTTTCATTTTTTTCTTATGATAAAATAGTTAAAATATATTTTGTTAAAAAAAGTTATTTGATTTATGTATGATTTTTTATGAAAAAAAATAGTCAACTCTTTATGTTTTTTTTGATCATTTGTTGTTTGTTATTTTTAGAAGAAAAATGATTTTTGTTAAAACAAAAGCAGTAAATATTTAGCGTAAAAACGCAAAAGTTATAATCGTTTTATGGGTGTCTAGGTTTTTGTATTTTTTTTGTGAAAATTTGTTGAATTTATAAAAATGATAACAGAAACAGGGGCCCGATTTAATTAAACAGCAAGGCAAATAATAAGTATAAAAATTAATGTATATAATGTGATTAAAATATTAATGAGGCTGTCTTACATTGGACATCAGTTTTTTTCTAAAATAAATGATAATAGTCTAATGCAGTCTGGTATTGGGTTTCAGGGATTTTATTTTACCCAAAATTACCCTGATTAAAAAATTCCTAAAAAAAAATGGACAAATTCTTTTGTTAATAAAGAATTAACATTAAATTCACATTAACAATTCGATCCAACACCCTAACAAAAAACGCCAATTTTACCCCAAGGAACTTATTATTTTTTATTTCGTGTAACGCTAGTCGTTATATTTTATTTTTAATATTTTTTATGAAGGAAATCTACTCGTTGGCTAGTTTTATTTACAGTAAAGTAAAAAAAAGTTTACAACCCATTTCGCCTCTTTCGGGTACCCGAAAACGAGAGCGTCAAAGTGAATTTATTCCTTCAACTTCTTTTGTTTATAATCAAGAATTTTCTATATCAAAAAATCAGCAGTTTATGCAAGCATCTAACAATTACAATTTGCAAATCGTTAATGAAAATGTTAACACGCAAAAGTCATTTTCAAGTAAATTATTTCACTCATCATTGAGTAAAATGTTTATCGTGTTGTTCGTTTTTATTGGTATGGGCCAGCATGTAATAAGTCAAACAACGGCTTCTTATGTAATGGATACCACCAGAAACAATACGCTTGATCCAATGACAGGATCTACGCAATTGATAGGTGCATCAATTGAAGATGATGCATCAGCTGTAACCAATATTGGTTTTGCCTTTAATTACCTGGGTGTTACATACACTCAGTTTTCGGCAAATGCAAATGGCCTTATAAGATTAGGATCTACCGCTGTGAGTGCTACATCTACAGGATACACAAATACTTCCACTAATTTGTTGTCTGGTCACATCATGCCATATTGGGATGATTTGCATACTGGTGTAGGAGGTAAAGTTCATTATTTACTTACTGGATCTGCACCTTTTAGAACCTTGATTATAGAATTTTATGTTACAGTACCAAGATCAACAACAGGTCCTGCTAATGCTAAAATTCAATGTCGTTTATCTGAAACCATCAACTCAATATCTTTTGTATATGGAGCTGTTGGAGCTGGGACTTCTTATTCAATTGGTATTGCTAATTCTACTACTGATTATAACTCTATTGTTTCAGCAACTGGCGTTGCTTCTACAGCTTCTTTTAATACTGCTCAAACTACAGCCATTCCAGATGGTAGAAATTATACTTTTACACCTGTTGCTTGCGTCGTGCCAAATGCACAACCAACAGCATTGGTATTAACACCAACCACTAATACTTATAATTCTATTGGGGTGAGCTTTACTGCTTCATCACCAGCTTCATCTGCTTATTTAATTGTAAGAACAAAAACAAATAATGCACCAACACCTCAAGCACAAACGGCTTATTCTGTAGGTTATAATTATGCGTTAGGTGCTAGTCCATCAGACTCTGCTTATGTAGAATCTTATGGTACTGCAACTTCTATTACATCAACTGCGGGATTGTTATCTGGACAAACATATTATTATTGGGTGTTTTCATCTAGTGCCTCTTTTTGTACTGGAGAGAATTATAGTTATTTAACCGCTTCTCCTTTAACTGGTAGCAGAGCAACTAATACAAGATTATTACCAACCTGCCCTGCAACTTTCACTCCAGCTAATAATGCAACTACTTTTAAAATAATTGATACTTTAAAATGGTCGGCTGTAACAGCATTGCCAAATGTAACTGGTTATGATGTTTATTTCGGAACAAGTAAACCTGCCGTATTATCAAAAGCAAGTTCACTTAAAATCGTTAATAATTCTAACGTAACTCAAATCTTTAAAAGTGGATTGACCTATAGTACTACTTACTATTGGTTAGTGGTAGTAAGATCAGGAAGTGATACAATATCTTGTGATGTGAATACCTTTACAACTGCCGGAGCTACTGTTCCTAATTGCTATTTTGGTACTATCAGTCCTTCTGCTGGTGCAATCAATGTAGCGGTATCTTCAAATATTACTTGGACAGGTACTGCAGCTACTGGAGCACCTTCACCAACTGGGTATGATTTATATTTAAGTTCAACTGCTTCTGATATTGTTAATCTTAGACCATCAGCAAAAGTATTAGCTAACTCAACGTTAACTACATTTACTCCAAGTTATCTTACTCGTTTATTAAATCCTGGAACTACTTATTATTGGTCAGTGCTTCCAGTGAACTATGTAGGTTCTGCGGTAAACTGTGCTATTAATTCATTTACAACAGCAACAGCTACCACAAGAACATCTACGGCTAAAGGTGGATTATGGAGTGATGTTAACACATGGGTAGGTGGAGTAGTGCCTGTTGATTATGATTCCGTAACGATTGCAGATGGAGCTACCGTAGTTGTAAATCAGACTGTAAATTTAAAAGGTTTACGCATTGGACAAGGTAGTCCAACAAATGCTGCAGTTTTACAATGGGGTGCTACTGCATACACACTAACTGTTACTGGAAATATTAACATAGCTACTAGTGGTAGATTCTTACCATACAATAGTACAGGTGCAACTGGACAGGTTGTTATTGTTGGTGGTAACTTTACCAACGATGGGTATACCAACCTTGCGGTAGCTACTACAGCTCTTTGGTTTAGAGGAAGTCAGCTTCCTGGTGGATCATCTACTCAAGTTCTGGATGGTACGGGTACTTTTGAAGGAGATACTACCGGTGGATATAAAGGATATATTAGGGCTTTATATTTTGCTACTACTGGAGCTTGCACAATAAATACTACTCAAAATTTAGTAACAAATATATTACAAGTTGCCGCGGGCTCTTTGAATACAAATGGTAAATTAACGGTAAGTACTGCGGCGCAAGTATATGGCAGACCGTTAAATAAAAAAATTGCCAATGTGGTGGTAACCGCAATTGGAGCAGGATATAGTACACAACCTGTAATAAGTTTAGCTAATACTACAGCGGCTGCCTATTGGATTGCAAATGCTTCTGTAGCAGTGGGTAATATTAGGGTGTATGGATCAAATGTTTATGTAGCACTTAGAGCAGGTAACCTAGGTACAACTCCTCCTACTCATACTGTAGATACATTACCAAATGGTACCACAGGGTTGATGTGGGTGGCGAATACAGGTACCATTGGTACCCCTTTCACAAATAATACGTTGAATCCAACGGTAAATGCGCAATATGTATACGGCAATAAGCTATTTACCGCTATAAAAGGTTCAAATACACTTTCTGTTGCGCAGGTAATCACCTTAAAAGATGTGTTAAAAGGTATCACCACCATAGGACAAATTGCCGCTGTAAATGGAGATACTTTGATGTATGTAGGTACTCCTGCAATGAATGCAACAGTAGTTTATGATTCTACCGGAATCGGTACTGGATTTGTAAGGGCAGTCAATTTGGGTAAATCTGTGGGTGATTCAGGTACTGCATATTATTCTGTAGCACCAACTTTAGCTATTGTTCATCCAAATTCTACAGCGCCAACATCTGTTGCAACAGCTGTTGCAGTATTCTTTTCAAATATAATTAGCCCAGCTAATAGTTTAGTTCAAAAAACGCCATCGGTGTCCATCACTGGTGGTCTTAACCTTACAAGTAATCAAAGCGTAGTAGCTGTTTCTACCACTACTAGTGGACATGGATATAATGCATCTACTCCACCATTGGTTGGTTTCCCATTGCCAATTGGTTATTATAATTTAGTTAGTAGAAATGGTTCTGGATTTACCGCTGGAGCTACTACTACAACAACAGGGGCAGTTACTACCACTGGTGCACAGGGTAGTATTATTAAAGGAACTGGATATACAATATATGGAGGTAGTAGAATTCCTAACTTCTATGGTACGCCATTGGCGGTTGCTACCGTACCTACATTTACTTATGTAATTGGACAGGGTAAAGTAATTTCTGTAATTTGTGCTGCTGGAGGTACGGGATGGTTAACTCAACCCGATTCAATTAAATTTACGCCAACAACAGGTACAGATTCTGCTGTAGCAAAATTCCCATCAAAAGCATTGGCTCAGGCAACGGCTGTTGTTGGGGCATATAAATCTATTGCTAAAATTAATGTTACTAATGGAGGTTCTGGATATGCTACTGCGCCAATACCAACGATTGACTCTACGGGTGTTGCAAATCCTTTTACTAGTTTTGTAGTTGCATCAGTGTTGTCTTCTCGTGTGGGCTTATATAACATTACTTATGAAACAGTATTGCCTTCTTTATCTTCTACTGAATCACAGCCTGGTGCAGAAATGCCAACTAATAATAGAATAAATGCTTTAGTAGTAGGTACAGGAACCAGTGCGGTTTCCTATGCAAAGATTAAATTGTCGAGTGATTTGGAAATTTATGGTAATTCAACACCTATTACTTTTCCTACCACTTCATTTGGCAGTTATTTAGACTTAAATAGAAAAACATTAAATTTTACACATCCTTCATATGTAGGTGTAGTAACGCTTGCTTCAGCAGATGCTAAACCATTTGTGATGGGAGCTGTAAAAAATGGATCAATAAGAATAACGGGTCCTGGTACAACTCAATTCCCAGCCGCTAGAACAAATAATTTCCAATTTGATGCACCATTCCAATTACTAACAGGTACTGGTACATCAAGTACAAATAATACAGGAAATACAGCATTGGGTATAACTGTTACTCAATTTGATAATCCTACAACAACTAATCCAAATTCAAAATTACCTCTTGCTAAAAGGGCGTATTTTGTTCAATTAGATTCACTTACAAACGTGCCTGCAACAGTTTCTACTTTAGTAGGATCGGGGGTTAGTCCAATTCTTGGTACTACACCTAGTGTGAGTGTAACTTTTAATCCAAAAGATTCCTTTAATGCTAATTTGCAAACAAGATATGTAATGGTTGCCCAATCAGATTCACTAAATGGTACATGGGTAAGCCGTGGAACCACTGTATCTTCTTCAACCGTAGCTTTAATACCTCCTAGTGCTGGGTTTGCATCTTCAGCTACTTCTGTTTTAGGGCCAATAACCTTAACAAATGGCAAATCATACTTTACATTAATAAACGAAGCAACTACACCAACAATCACTGGATTATCTCTTGGTTCTTTCTGTTCAACTGGTGGTCAAACGGTAACGATTAGGGGTAAGGATTTTATGACGCCATTAACACCAGCAATTGCTGCTGTTACTTCTATCAAATTCAATGGGTTGGATGCAACTTCTTATACGGTAACATCAGATACAACAATATTGGCGGTAACGCCTACAGACATTACCAATGGTGCTATTATTGTAACGGCTAGTGGAAAGTCTTCTATTGGCTTTAATTACACGGTAACTACAATTTCCGCAACATACACAGCATCAATGATTCCAGCAAATGGATTGATATGTACTTCAGATCAATCTGTGGCTATCAATGTAAGTAATTTTGGAGCCGATACAATATCATGGTCTCCAAGCCTTGGTTTGTCTGATACAATTTCTTTAAATGTAATAGCAAAACCAACCGTATCTACCGCTTACACCCTTACGGGAAAATATACAAATGGTTGTATATTGAAGAAGGTTTTTTATGTTGGGGTAGTTGCTGGTACACCAGTAACACCATCTGCAACACCATCTGTATCATGTTTCACTACAGGTCAAACGATTTCCCTTAACTCAAATTTGAGTGCAGGTAATTTCTCTGTATCTTCTATACCATATGATACAATAAAAGCGCCTGCAACAGCAACTACTGTTGCAGCTAATGGAGCCACAAATTCTCCATTTGTAAATAATAACGGTTATGATGATGGTGGATGGGCTAATATCCCTATTGGATTTAATTATAATTTCTTTGGTCAAAACTTTAGTACAACTGCCGTAGGTACAAATGGCTTGATGATGTTTGGTACAGTGCCAGCTTGGAGTACGGGTACAGGTCAATTAGGTCAATACACCTTTATAACTACAAACGGGGTAGTATTCCCTAACCCCGCAAATCCTGGGAATGTGATTGCTTTGATGGCGCATGATGGTTATTTTACAGGTGCAACTAATGGAGGTAGTTTGAAATTTTGGAATGAAGGAGTAGCCCCAACCAGAAGATTTTATCTTCAGTACAAATTACCTACTTATAGTGGTCTAATAGTAAACCATATTGTTACTGCTGTTCTTTATGAAACAACAGGAATATGTGATATTAATGTACAACAATCAGATAATTCATCTTCTAGAATTATTGGTTTGCAAAATTCAGATGCAACTATTGGTGCTGTAGCACCTGGAAGAGGACCGTTCGCTTTTGCACTTACAGCTCCGGAGGCTTGGCGCTTTGTTCCTCCTACTAATTATAACTTCACTTGGGCTCCTTCAACAGGGCTTGATTATACAAATACCAGTGCTGTTACTTATTCTGTGGCAACTTATGGTAATAAAAATGTAACCTTAAAAGTGGTAAATCCATTAACAGGTTGCGAAACCAATAAATCTATTGCGTTTACAATAAATCCAACACCAAACACACCTAGTGTTAGTGGTGTTACTTCGGTATGTGGATCAGGTGCTACTGCATTAGTTTCTTCACAGCCAGGTGCTGGTAATAATATTAATTGGTATGATGCCTCTATTGGTGGTACCTTATTATCAACAGGGTTACTGTATGTATCTCCAGTGATTACTGCCACTACAACTTATTATGCAGAAGAAAAGTCTGCTACATGTGCTAGCCCTAGGTTAGCAACAATAGTTACTGTAAATACTCCTCCTGACTTTACAGTGAATAAACCCGTAGTTTGCGGAACTGTTACTTCGGTAAAATTAAAAGTAACGTCTACTGTATCTTCATATGATACCTACATTTGGACGCTTTTAAATGCTACAACTTCTCAAACACCGTACACTGGATTATATGTTGATTCCATGTTGACAGTTCCTTATAGAGGAAGTAATGCTTCGGTGGTTTATGCAGGAGATTTAACGCCGGGTACCAGAATGTATGCTTGTAAAGCAAGTAATTTTGCAAATTTGTGTAGTGCGGTTGATACGGCAAAAATTACAGTGCAGCCAATTTCTTCATCAATATCTTCTACACCAAGCTTTATCTGTGTTAGTGGGGCCTCAACATTAGGTTTCTATCCTTCTACAACTGCTGCAAGTGGAACGATGCAATGGCAACAATCAAAAGACAGTATTAATTTTACAGATACTGTAGGTCAAACGACTAGTCAATTTATTACACCGGTATTAAATTCGGTGAGTTACTATAGAGTTAAATTAATAGATTCAGCTAAGTCTGTTTGTTATATTTCACCATTGTATACTTTAGCTGTTAAAAATCCTCAAGCAAGCAATGTGACCAATGGTTTATATTGCGGATCTGCTGGAAGAGGCAATGTAACTTTGAAGGCTATTGCTTCTGCTGGAAGCAGCTTTAATTGGTATACAGATCCTACTGGAGGATCAACCTTAGGATCAGATTCTACTTATACCATAACTGGAATCACATCAACTACAACTTATTACGTTGGGGTTACACAATCTTCATGTGAAGGACAAAGAACTCCGGTAATAGCAACATTATCAACACCTCCGGCTTTGTCTATTACTACCAGTAAAACAATTTGTAGTGATGGTATAACAGCTATAAAAGTAACATCAGATACAACTAGCTATAATTCATATGTGTGGACTCCTGCACAAAATCTATATACAGATGCTGCGGCAACCATTCCATATGTTGCTGGATCATCAACGAATTCCTTATTTGCTAAAATTGCAAATGGAGGAGTTAATAAATATTATATCAATACTAATAATAACGTATCATTATGTTCTGCCATTGATTCTACTGTAATGACAGTTATTGCTCCTACTATAACTGCATCAGCTACTAATCCAACTATTTGTAATTCAGGAAATAGTACCATCAGTTTAAATCCATCAACATCAAGTTCTTATGGATTGGGAACTATTCAATGGCAAATATCTTTAAATGGTACAAGCTTTACAGATAGTGTTGGTGCTACAGGATTAACATTAACAACACCTCAATTATTAGCAACAACATATTATAAGGCAATTGTAAAAGATCAGGCTGGTAATACTTGTGCGGCCATTATCGACACAATATACTACAGCAATCCTTTAGTGTCTGGTACAACAGGTGCTACACGTTGCGGAGATGGTACAGTAGAGCTTTCTGCCTCTGCTGCAACTGGTACCATTAATTGGTATAATCAAGCTTCAGGTGGTCAGGTTAAAGGAACAGGATCTGCTTTTACAACAGCAACTTTGTATGCACCAAGTACAAATAATTTTTATGTAGGTTTAACAATCAATGGTTGTGAAGGCACCCCAAGGACTCCAGTTGTTGCAACTGTAGTAAGTCCGGCTGATGTTACCGTTACAGCCGCTCAGTCGGTTTGTAATGATGCCATTGTATCTATGGATATTACATCTAATACATCAGATTATACTTCATACTCATGGTCTCCAGCTGCAAATTTATATACAGATGCTGCTGCCACAATTCCATATACTCCAGGTGCTTCTGCTACAACTGTGTATGCAAGAACATCAACCGCGGGTACCACTAACTATACAATAGCTGCAAGTAATTCAGTAAGCGGATGTACTAATACTGCATCTACTTCTATTACTGTAATGCCTAGTATGGTAAGTATTTCATCAAATCCATCTAGTCTTTGTAAATCAGGTACTGCTTCATTAAGCATAACTCCATCATCAGGATTATCAAGTATCCAATGGCAATCGTCATTAAACGGAACAACATTTAGTGATATTTCAGGTGCTTCAGGAACTACTTTATCTACAGGCTCAATAAATGCAACTAAATATTATCAAGTTGTTATTAAAGACGGAGCTAATAATACGTGTTTCACTTCTGCTTCATACGAAATGGTTGTGAATAATCCTCAACCAACGTCAACAGATACAGCCTTCCGTTGCGGTACAGGTAGTGTAACCTTAACGGCAACTGCAGCTGCAGGCACTATTAAGTGGTATAAAAATTCAACAACTACTACTTCATTAACATCTGGTGGTTCTTATACAACCCCTAGTATTTCATTAAGTACAATATACTATGTTGGCGTTACCGTTAACGGTTGTGAAGGTACAAGACAGCCAATAGTGGCTGCATTAGGATCTGCTAGTGCAATCTCATTATCTTCCGTTGCACAATCAGTGAGCTGCGATACTCCAATAGTATCTATTAGCGTTACATCAGATACGCTAGATTATACCACATTTGTTTGGTCGCCTTCAACTAATTTATATACAGATGCTGCTGCTACCATTCCTTATGTTCAAGGATCTTCTGCTACAACTGTGTACGTAAATTCAACTGTTGCTGGAACAACAAATTATACAGTTACGGCTACAAATAATACAACTACGTGTGCGAATACTGCCTCGTCAAGCGTTACGGTAAATGCATTAAAGTTGGTGACAATGTCAGCCTCTTCAAGTGTAGTTTGTAACGACGGAATTGTAACATTGAGTGTTACCTCAGATACTTTAGATTACAATCATTATTCATGGAGCCCGGCGGCAAATCTTTATACAGATGCTGCTGCAACGCAAGTATATGTAGCTGGAACTCATGCTACCACTGTTTATGCTAAAACATCAACAGCAGGGGCTACTATTTACACCGTATCTGCAGATAGTACAGGGCTTACTTGTGTAGGTACTGCAAATAGTACTGTTACAGTATTGCCAACAAGTGGTACAATCACTTCATCAAATTCAAGTGCATTCTGTAAATCAGGAACTGCTACATTAAGTTTAAATACCGATACTGATTTACCTGCTGGTAGCATCCAATGGCAGATGTCATTAAATGGAACAACATTTACTAATATCAATGGGGCTACTTCAGATACATTGAATACAGGTACAATTACAGTATCTACCTATTATCAAGTAGTAGTAAATAATTCTAATGGACTTTGTTTTACTACGCCTGTATATATGCAAGCGGTAAATAACCCATCGATAACTTCAACCGTAAATGGTCAGTTTTGTAATACTAATAGCCGTGTAGCTCTTAGTGCACAATCTTCATTGGGTTCAACCATAAATTGGTATGCTGGTTCAACAGGTGGAGCATCATTAGGTTCAGGGTCTACTTTCACTACGCCTTCAATATCGGCAACAAAAACTTATTATGTTGATGCCACAATTGGAACTTGTGTTAGTTCGCCAAGGCTATTAGTAATTGCAGAAAAAATAACTGCAGCAGCAGTTACAGTATCTACACCTACTAGTGTATGTAATAATTCTATTAACAAACTAACGGTATCCTCTACGTTAAGTAATTATGATTCTTATACGTGGTTACCAATAACAAATTTATATACAGATTCGGCTGCTACAACTGCGTATGTAACTGGTGCGAATGCTTCAACTATTTATATAAAATCTGCCACGTCTGGATCTAATTCATATACATTAAAATCAAATAATACAATAAATGGATGTTTTATAAATAAATCTGTAGCTGTAACGGTTTTAACAGATACTGCTAGAATATACTCAACTACATCTGGATCTGGTATTTGTAAAACAGGATCTGCCACTTTATCTTTATTAGCTGGTAGTGTACCTGCCAATGGATTCGTGCAATGGATGATTAATGGTGTTGATATTCTAGGAGCTACAAATAATACGCTAGCTACTGGAACTATTACTTCATCAAATGATTATGTTGCCAAGATAAAGGACGGTGTTGGAACAACTTGTTTCTCAACTAATGTGTTTACGCAGGTTGTGAATAATCCTTCACTTACTACTAACGATGTTACTCGTTGCGGATCTGGGGTAGCTGTACTTAGTGGTACACCTTCTACCGGAGCTACTTTAAAATGGTATGATGCGCTTACTAGCGGAACTTTACTACAATCAGCTAATACCTATAACACACCAATCATTACTGCAACATCAACCTATTATGTTTCTGCAGCTATCGGTACATGTGAAAGTAGTCCTAGATTAAGGGTAATTGCGAATGTGTCTACTGCACCTTCTGTTGCATTAAATTCGGCAAGAATAGTTTGTAATAATTCAATCGTTCAAATAACGGATACATCAGCTGTTGTAAATTATGATTCATTTAAATGGACATCTTCTCCAGATATTCAATTATACACGGATGCAGCAGCAACGGTTGCTTATAATTCTTCTAATTATTCATCTGTTGTATATATAAAATCAGATACAGCTAAAACGTATACAATTACTGGAAATGGTATTAACAGTGTTACTGCTTGTTCCGCATTTGGATCAACAACAGTTACTTTCCAGCCTAAAAATATCACTTCTTCAATTACCTCAACCACACCAATATGTGCTGCAGGTAAGGTGACATTGGCTTTATCTCCTGCAACAGGATATGCAGCTAATACCATCCAATGGCAATCATCAACTGATGGGGTTAATTTTTCTCCTATATTAGGAGCTAATGCTGCAACATATACGTCTGATACAATCAGAACGTCAAATGCTACGGCTACTTCTTATTATAACGTGATTGTGTCACAAACTACTGGAGCTGCTTGTGCTACACCTACAACTAATGTTGTTGTGGTTAATAATCCACAAATCGATACAGCTTATTCTGCTGAACGTTGTGGAACAGGAAGTGGAACATTAACAGCTTCTTCTACTGCTGCAGGTACCATCAAATGGTACACAGCTGCAACTGGAGGAACGTCTCTAATAACTGGAACGACTTATACAACACCAAATATTGCTGCTACAAAAACCTACTATGTAGGTCTTACAAATAGCGGTAGTTGTGAAGGAACCAGAAAAATAGCTGTATTAAAAGTTAATGCTCCTCCTGCATTTTCAATTGCAATGGGGGCTGTAAAAGCTGTTACGATTTGTAATGGAATAATAACAAAAGCAAATGTAACATCAGATACTTCACAATACTCTAGTTTCCAATGGGCTCCAGCTGGAGGCTTATTCTTGGATGATTCTGCTACTATACCGTATGTTGATGGATCAAGTGCAACAACTGTATATATCAAGAGAACTTCTGCAGGTCAAATTAAGTATTTCTGTACAGCATCAAATAATGCGGGATGTCAAAATCAGGATACAATAACAGTTAATGTACAACCTTCAGCTGCTACTATATTCGGTACTCCTTCTGCTACTGGTGGTACTTCTTCATCAATTTGCCGTACGGGTAATTCTGTATTGAGCTTAAACCCATCAGCAGGTTATGCTAGTTCAACAATAACATGGCAAGAATCTCCTGATAGCACAACGCTTGTTTATGCGACAATTACTGGAGCTAATACTGCAACTTATTCTACACCATCAAACACGGTGAATAAGAAGTATAGAGCAATTGTTACCAATGGTACAACAACTTGTTTCCAAACATCTGATTTCACATTATCGTATGTTAATCCTATTGTAAGAATTGATACTACGAATAATCCTCGTTGTGGTAATGGATTTGTTACCATGAAAGCAGTTGCTACTACAAGTGGAGCAAGTGTAAAATGGTATGATTCAGAAATTGGAGGTACTGCATTAACAACACTAACAGATAGCACTTATAAAACACCTTATTTATCATCAACTATCATTTATTATGTGGCTGCTGAAATTGGATCATGTTCAAGTGTAAGAGTAGCGGATACTGCAACGGTATCTGATCCTCCATCATTATTAGTTACAGGTCCTCAAACAGTTTGTTATGGATCTAAATCTAAATTTGAAATTTTGTCTGACCCAACAAGTTATAATACTTATGTATGGTCTCCAGCCACTTATTTATATACGGATTCTACTGCGCAAACTCCTTACGTGGCAGGATCATCAGCATCAGTAGTTTACGCAAGTTCTACTACTGCGGCTACAACAAATTATGCCATTGCAGCGGTTAATACTACTAGAGGATGTGCTGCTTCTTCAGTTACGTCAATGAGCGTTCAGCTTCAAGGTGCAACTGTTACGGCTAATCCAGCTAGTTTATGTGTAAATGGTACATCAGTTCTAACGATGAATCCTTCAACCCTTTCTTCATATGGTGTTGGATCTATTCAATGGCAACGTTCTGTGGATAGTATCAATTGGGTATCTTCTGCAGGTGCTGTTGGTACAAGCTATACAACGCCATTGCAAACAAATACAAGGTATTATAGAGCCATTGTTAAGAACGGTATTGGAGATGTTTGCTTCAGCACACCAGTTACTAACATGACAATTAATAATCCTCTTATTACTTATAATGCTACTGTAACTGTTTGCGGTCCTCATGCTGTTCGTTTAATCTCGGCTTCTAATCCTGGAGCAACGATCAGCTGGTATGCAAATCAAACAAGTACAGGTATACTAGCTACAGGTGATACTATTACAACACCATTGTTATCTCAAACAACTACTTATTTTGTTCAATCATCATATGGAACTAGTTGCTTAAGTACAAGAATTCCAGTTGTAGCGAATATTACTCCAGCTCCAAATCTTACTTTAAGTAATGGAACCTCATTGTATGTTTGTCCTGGACAAACTAAGCATGTTACCCTAACAGAGGGAGCATCTTCTTATGATCAATTTGTATGGAATCCAAGTAATGTGGTAACAGGAAATGTTACGGATGGTTGGGATATTTCACCTACAACTACTGGACCTATTGTGTTAACAGCCAATCAAAGCTCAGGAGAGGCTTGTTCTAATTTCGTAAATATAGCCGCGATCATAGTACCAGCTCCAATAATTTCGGATGCCGTTGCTTCATCTCCAGCAATTTGCGAAGGATTAACAGACACTTTGAAAGTTATTTCTGGCGATTTAACCAATGGTCCACAAACATTGCCTGCAGGATATGGTGTGTCAAATGCTATTTATACTGCAGATGAAGAAATCTTGCGAGTGAAATTTGGAGACCTAGACAATTCATCTACTTGTACTACAACAGGTGGCCCAGGATCTATATTAAATCAATATTCAGATTATACTCAAACTGTTGCGGCTCCAACTGTAACGGCTGGTGATAGTGTTGACGTAGCTGTGAAAGTAGGATATTGCAATACAACGGCATATTCTAATAGTATGAATATGTATGTAGACTGGAATCGTGATGGTGACTTCTTGGATGCTGGTGAAAATACTATTGGTAAAGCATACGGAGCGGCTGCTTTAACAGGAACTACTTATTCAGGCAGAATACGTGTACCAACCACAGCATCATTAGGTAAAACGATGTTGAGGGTTGTATTAGTAGAATCTTCAACTATTGCACCTACAGGTACTTATTCTTGGGGTGAAACAGAAGATTATGCTATTAATGTAATCAACGCTGGTTTAGATCCTAATGTAACGTATACATGGAC
The DNA here is from genome assembly GCA_947466405.1 of Chitinophagaceae bacterium. Lineage (GTDB taxonomy): Bacteria > Bacteroidota > Bacteroidia > Chitinophagales > Chitinophagaceae > Ferruginibacter. Next base: position 14,840 of record CANICR010000035.1, read on the forward strand.
TCCGGGTAATATGGTAGGTGCTTCAGTTGTTGTTTCACCAAATACAACTACAACTTATGTTGTTAGCGCATACAATACGCTTACTCAATGTTCTGGTAACTCAGATACAGTAACCGTAACCGTTAACCCTGTTCCAGTAGCGCCATCAGGTACTACTTCTGATCAATGTGGTTATGGTGTACCTTCCGCTTATGTACTTTCTAATAGCAATATTAATAATGGCGTATTTAAATGGTATAGTGCTGCCACTGGAGGTACATTACTTCAAACTGGTGGTTACTTATATACAACTGCCATAAGCTCAACTACAACTTTCTATGTTTCTGAATCAACGCCTACTTGCGAAGGTCCTCGTGCAATGGTTATTGCTAGAGTGTCTCAGCCAGATGCAATACATATTACAGCAGATACTGCAATATGTTTGAATGGAGCTATTACATTAACAGCTTCAAAAGATTCAGGAGCCAATAATTATACTTATACATGGAGTGCATCACCTTCTACAGGAAGTGGTATCACTTCTACATTAAATGGTACTTCTGCTACAATTACACCAACTGTTGCCGGTAAATATGTATATACTTTACTTGCCACTGATGGAGATTGTCATGCGGCTACTACATTTAGTGTTAACGTAAACAAGTTGCCATTAATTGATAGCACCACTGCTAGCTTTACAACATTGTGTGATGGCAATTCAACGACTATCAATGTTTATTCAAATACTATAGGCACAGGTCCTCAGGTATTACCAACAGGGTATGGTATATCATCAGCTACTAACATCGCAGATGAGGAAATATTGCGTGTTAAGTTTGGTACATTAGACAACTCTTCAGATTGTTCTACTACAGGTGGTCCAGGCTCATCATTGAATCTATATTCAGATTATACAACATCGATATCTGCTCCAACAGTAACAACTGGGGATAGTGTGGATGTTGCTGTGAAAGTTGGATACTGTGGTACAACTGCATATTCTAATTTAATGACTATGTATATAGATTGGAATAGAGATGGTGATTTCTTAGACGCTAGTGAAGCGGCAATAGGAAAAGCTTATGGAACTGCAGCATTA
>CANICR010000036.1 GCA_947466405.1 Chitinophagaceae bacterium
AAAAATATTTAATTCAAACAACCTTCAAATTACTAAACAAACTTATTTTAATTTCATCGGCATTTTCGGTTGGTTTGTATCAGGAAAACTTAGAAAGAAAGATATCATTCCAGCTAACGAAATCAAGCTGTATAATCGATTGGTTCCTGTTTTTAAAATTATCGATAAAATCATTTTAAAAAGAATTGGATTAAGTGTTATTACTATTGGCAAAAAGTTATAGCTTTCTTTCAAATTGATTAAAAAAAAAACAAAAAAGTCATTTAAACGAAATTTCTGATTAACCAAACTACAAATAGATTTGTATGTTAAATTTTAAAAAGCTTTCAATTATAATTCCTGCATATAATGAAGAAAAAACTATTGCTGAACTTTTACTAAAAGTGTCATCAACTGAACTAATTGGCGGAATAATAAAAGAGATTATAATTATCAATGACTATAGTAAAGACAACACAGAGACTGTCGTATTAGACTTTATTGCAAAAAACAAAGAATTAAATATTGTTTATAAAAAACACGAATTCAATAAAGGCAAAGGCGCTGCATTGCATACTGGCATAGAATTAGCTTCAGGTGACTATACAATTATTCAGGATGCAGATTCTGAGTATGACCCAAATGAATACAACAAACTCATTGCGCCAATTTTAACAGGTTTTGCTGACGTCGTATTTGGTTCAAGATTTGTTGGTGGTAACCCACATCGTATTTTATTCTTTTGGCATTCTATCGGAAACAAGTTATTGACAACCTTTTCAAATATGTTTAACAATCTCAATCTAACAGATATGGAGACTTGTTATAAACTTATAAATACCAATATACTTAAAAGCTTAAAACTAAAAGAAAAAAGATTTGGCTTTGAACCAGAAGTAACAGCAAAACTTGCCAAAATAAAAACCCTAAGAATTTATGAAGTAGGCATTTCCTACTATGGAAGAACCTATACAGAAGGAAAAAAAATAAATTGGAAAGATGGATTTAGAGCAATTTACTGTATCATTAAATATGGACTTTAATTCACAGCTATGCTTCAAATACTTATTCAGCTTTTATTTATTTATTTTGCTTCCTTAAACTTTGGATTTCTTTTCTCAAAAGCAATTAGCGCTCAATTCCAAAATCCAATAAAGTATTTATTTATCGGCCTCATTTTTATTTCAATTATCGGCAGGCTTATTAATTTTTGGTTTCCTCTTGATGAATTTATTTTTTTTATTTTTTTGTTTTCTTCATTCCTGATTTTCTTGTTCAATAAAAAGAAAATTATCACCATCCATCAAACTATTGCCAATATAATAAATCAACATTATATTAAGTATGGGGTTTTATTCATATTGGTAATTTACTTTTCGAGTTTGGCTTCAATATCGTATGATGAAGGACTTTATCACGCTGGATTTATTAGTTGGTTAAATAAATATCCACTTGTTAAGGGTATAGCTAATATTGAGTTTAGGTATGGCTTTAATAGCAACTGGCATTTACTATCAGCTATATTTAACGGATATGGACTTTGGAATAATGTTGCTAACTGTATTAATACATTTTTACTCTTAACTGCTTTTCTTTATTTAAATTTCCAGCAAGAGAATATACGAACTCGTAAAATATTTTTATTCTTTCCTCTTATTGTCATTTATCATCTTATTGACCCTTCAGCAGACTTTGCTGTTTTTATTTTTACTTATCTTTTTATTTCTGAACTTTACCATATTGATATTCATACATACAACTTAGATTCATTTTGGATCTTCGCAATTCCATTTTTAGGCACGGTCAAAATGAATTCTTTTTTATTGATTTTTTTGGCAATAATCTTTCTTTACTTTTTGTTGATTAAAAACAAAAGTGAGAAAATATTCAATTACAATATATTTATAGCCTATATAATACTACTATATGGCACTTGGACAATTTCAAATATAATTATCAGCGGATACATAATCTTTCCATATCTAGATATTCCATTATTCAAGCCACTTTGGGCAATTTTATCTAATGAAAGAATATTCATAATAAAGCAAATAAATTATGGCCCCCTAATTCGTATTACAGATAAAAGTTACAGCCAAATAGAAAGTTTAAGCAAGCTAAATCAAATAAAATTATGGTTGACTAGTTCAAGACTTTTGGAAAAAATTCCATTTATTTTCTCTCTCCTATCTTGTATTTATCTGGTATTTCAAAGTAAAAAAAATATCAACAAGCTTATTGTAAGCCTTACAATTTTAATGACTTTTATTATTAGTAGCTTAATGATAATAGATCTTAGATTCTATGCTGGAATTGGATTTGCTGCGGCAGCGTGTATTTTAGAAAACTTTAGCAATTCAAGAAAAGAATTTATCCATAAATTAATATACCCGTTTATTTTCCTTCAGTTAATTTTAGTTATTCTTATATACTTTAATCTGTATCCTAAAATATTAAACAACAAAGAACCAATAAAAATTAGCCTTATTCAAAAAATCCCATATCAATATTCTCCGAAAAAAAACATTCATATAGATAATGTCGATTTTACAACTCCAATTGGAAACGAATTTTCATGGGATAAAATTCCATCGATTTTAAAAACAGATACTTCTTTGCATTTAATTACCAAGAGAATTGAAGATGGTTTTTATAAATCAAAAAGGAAATAATTTTTTTAGCTAACTTACCCTACTAGAGGGCAAAACTAATTTACAGCATTATTCCCAAGTTTATAATAAATAAATTTAAAATAACATAAACGAAGCTCAAAAGAAAAGTCCCAAATCCATGTCATTCGTTTTTATGTGATAAAGAATTCCTATAAAGCAAAATTAAACATTAAATAAAATTAATTTTCCTTAGTAGTAGAAACAATTTTTTTTTACAGAGAATATTTAGAGTTAGCATTATGAAATGTAGGAAAATTATACTTACAACTTGAAAAATCAATTAGCATTATCCTATATTACTCCAATATCAGATCTAAAATAAACCCCTTCAAAATTCACTTTATTAACCGCATTATATGCCTTTGTTCTGGCTTCTATTAAAGTATCCCCTGTTTCAATAATATTAACCACCCTTCCACCTGATGTGAAATAATCATTGCCAACTTTATTAGCTCCAGCAATAACGTAATTTATATCAGTATTATTTAATCCCATTATTTCTTTATTCGTTTCATATGAGTAGGGATATCCTTTTGAAGCCAATACTACACAGCAGGATGTATGATTGTCCCAATCCAAATAAATTTCATCCCCACTAATAGCATGCTTAATAGTATCTAAAAAATTAGATTTCAATAAGGGTAAAATAGTTTGCGTTTCAGGATCGCCCATCCTCATATTATATTCTAGCAAATAACAAATATTATTTACAACCATTAATCCAAAAAAAATAACTCCTGAAAATAACAATCGTCTTTCCTTTAATCCGCGCAATGTAGGCGCCAAAATATTATCCTCAAAGTCTTGCTGAATGATATCACTATACAAAGGATTAGGGGCAACAGCTCCCATTCCTCCTGTATTAGGTCCTTGATCATTATCAAATATTTTTTTGTGGTCTTTTGCAGATATTAATGGATAGATTTTATTATTATTACAAACAGACAATATGGAAACTTCAAACCCCTGCAAAAACTCTTCTATGATAATTTCATTCCCTGCATCACCTAATGTATAATCTGAAAGTAATTCAATAACACACTTAGTTGCTTCTTGAAAATCTTTTATGATAAATACCCCCTTACCCGCTGCTAAACCTGTGGCTTTTATTACTAAGGGAAATTTTTGATTATTAAGAAATCTTAAGGCTTCCTCAACATCTGTGAATGCATCATAATTAGCTGTTCTAATCCCGAATTCTTTCATAAAAATTTTAGCAAAAGCCTTATCTCCTTCTAACATCGCTGCTGCTTTATGTGGTCCAAATATTTTCAAATGATGCTCGTTAAATTTATCAACAATTCCTTCCACTAATAATGTCTCAGAACCTACAATGGTAATATCAATATTTTCAACCATGGCAAAATGAACTATTTCATCAATAGATCTGATGTCTATATTTTTACCAATAGATGCGGTACCTCCATTACCTAATGCAAAAAATAAATCAACATGAGGATTATCTTTTTTTATCTTAATCCCAATAGCATGTTCTCTTCCCCCGTTACCAATAATTAATACCTTCATACTTTAATGTTTGAAATGTCTAACGCCTGTAAATAACATTGCTATGCCATGCTCATTACAGCTATCAATTGAATCCTGGTCTTTTATTGACCCCCCAGGTTGAATAATTGCTGAAATTTGATTTGTAGCACACAATTTAACTATATCATTAAATGGGAAAAATGCATCCGAAGACATTACGCATTCAGACAGTTCAACTTTTTTCTCCTTAGCCTGTAAAATAGCCTGTTCAGCAGATCTAATTCTATTAGTTTGGCCACTTCCTATCCCTACCGTTACATAATCCTTACAAAGTACAATCGCATTAGAAGTACAATGTTTTACTATTTTTTGTGCAAAAACCAATTGATTTATCTGATATTCAGATGGCTTTTTTTTCGTTACCACGTTTATTTCATAATCTACCACGGGATCAGATGTTTGAACGAGCAGACCTCCATTTATGGAAACAATTTGTTTATTTTCTATTGGATGCATTGATATTTTTAACACCCTAACATTTTTCTTCTTTGCTAAAATTTCAAGTGATGCTTTTGTAAAATCAGGGGCAATAATAACTTCTAAAAATGTGTCATTGAGCAACGTTGCTGTGGCTTCATTCAAGATTACATTAAATGCAATAATTCCTCCGAATATAGAAACAGGATCTGCTAAATAGGCTTTTTGATATGCGTCAAGCGCATCTTTTCCAATAGCTACTCCACAAGGAGTATTGTGTTTTACGGCACAACATACAGGTTCATTAAATTCCTTTACAATATTTATTGCCGCTTGAATATCTCGATAATTATTGTAAGATAATTCCTTCCCTTGCAATTGATTCCACTGGTTTACATTATTAAGCTGAGTAAGATCTGCATAAATAGCGGCTTGTTGATGTGGATTCTCTCCATATCTTAATATTTCTTTTAGCTCATAGGTGTTATTATAATATTGGGGAAAGATTTCTTCATTTAAAAAATTAGCCACCGATGCATCATATGCCGAAGTAATATTAAAAACTTTGGCAGCCAGTTTTTTTCTTGTTTCAATGGTTGTTTGCTCCTGCTCATTCATTTCTTGAATTACTCCTGCATAATCCTTTATATCGGTTATGACTGTTACGTCATAATAATTTTTTGCTGCAGCACGAAGTAAACTCGGCCCTCCAATATCAATAAACTCTATCAGTTCATCATGTGTTAAATTCTCCTGTTGTTTTTTTACAAAAGGATATAGATTCACAATAACAAAATCTATTGCTATGATATTATTATTATCAATTGTGGTATTATGAATTTGATCATTACGTTTGAATAAAATCCCCCCAAATAGTTTAGGATGAAGTGTTTTTACTCTTCCGTTTAACATTTCAGGAAATAAAGTATAATCAGCTACATCTGTAACTGGGATATTTTTTTCTTGCAAATACTTTAAAGATCCTCCTGTGGCAAGCAGTTCAATATTATGATTCATTAAACAGGCTGCTATTAATTCAATATCATTCTTATCGTAAACACTGATAAGTGCTTTATGTTTCTGCATACAATAATTTTATTCCTTCAATTATTAAATCATGTTCAATCAAATGAACTTTTTGTTGTAAAGATTCGGGGGTTTCATCTAAATCAACTTTACATTTTTTTTGGAGTAGAATTTTTCCATCATCCAGTTGTTCGGTTACATGATGAATAGTTGCGCCAGATTCATTTTCATGATTAAGAATTACAGCCTGATGCACAGACAACCCATACATTCCTTTTCCACCATATTTTGGCAATAAACTAGGATGAAGATTAATGATTTTATTTTTCCATGTCATACAAATGGCTGGATGTATTACAGATAAAAAACCGGCCAATAAAATATGAGTCACTTCTCTTTTTTTTAGAATAAAATCGACTTCTTGATACCAATCACTTCTCCTATCCAATTGATAAGTAAAAATATTCGCTTGCTTTGCTCTTTCTAATGCAAAGCAGTTTCTATCAGCTATTACAATTTCAATATTTATTCCTGTTAATGACCTTTCTTTAATAGCATCAATAATTACTTGAAGATTGCTCCCATTTCCAGAAACAAAAACGGCTAATTTCATTATTGAATAATTATTTTAGTTTCCTGATTTTTTGTTATTTCTCCAAGTAAAAACGAAGGCTGTGTAAATCCTTTTAATTTTTCTAAAACAGCAGCAGCCTGTTCTGCTTTTACAACTAATATCAGCCCTACTCCCATATTAAATGTTCCATACATTTCCCTTTCTTCAATATTGCCCCTATTTTGCAAGAGATGAAATAATTCTTGAGGAGGTATATTTTCTTTTTGGATTACAGCACATAGGTTTTCAGGAATTATTCTTGGAACATTTTCGTACAAACCTCCTCCAGTAATGTGGGCGATTCCTTTTATATTAAAATCATTCACTAAAGAGGTAATAATTGAGCTGTATAATACTGTTGGTGTTAATAATATATTCCAAATTGGTTCACCATTAAAAGACTCATATAAATCAGGTAATATTTTTCTTGCTAGAGAAAATCCATTACTATGTAATCCACTAGATGCAATGCCAATAATCACATCCCCATTTTCGATATTTGATCCTGTAATAATATTTTCTTTTTCAACAATTCCAACACAAAAACCTGCTACATCATAATCACCTGGGTTATACATACCCGGCATTTCTGCCGTTTCACCGCCAATTAAAGCACAACCAGTTTGTTCACAAGCATAAGCCATTCCTTTAATTATTTCAGCAGCTTTTTGTGCATCTAATTTTCCGCAAGCGAGATAGTCTAAGAAAAATAAAGGTGATGCCCCGTGACAAGAAATATCATTGGCACACATTGCAAAACAATCAATCCCAATGGTATCTAATTTATTTACCTCAATAGCGATTTTGATTTTCGTTCCTACTCCATCTGTTCCAGAGACGAGCACTGGATTATTATATTTACCCAATTCATATAAAGCACCAAATTGACCCAACTCTGTAAGTACATTCTTATTGTACGTTTTTTTTACGAATTGCTTTATAAGATTAACTGTTTTGTATCCTTCTTCTTTATCAACTCCAGCATTTTTATAGGTATTCATTTGTAATTATTTTAAAGAGCAATTTTAATTCCGTCTAATTCTGGTTCATGTCTGTTTACAGGATATTTTTCAGTAAAACAACCATAACAATAACCTTCTACCTTTAATAAAGATTTTAAATTATCCATCGTCAAGTAGGTTAATGAATCGACACCCAAATAGATTTTAATTTCTTCTTCCGAAAGTCTTGCAGCAATTAGATTTTCTTTTTCTGGTGTATCTAGCCCTAAAAAACATGGTGCAATGATGGGCGGGGAGGCAGAAATAAAATGAATTTCTTTAGCTCCTGCATTTTTGAAAATATTTACTAATCTCTTACTAGTAGTCCCTCTTACAATAGAATCATCCATGATAATCACTCTCTTGCCTTTTATTTCGCTTACGATTGGATTTAATTTTAGCATCACGGTTCTTTCTCTCATTTCTTGTGATGGAGCGATAAATGATCTTCCTAAATATTTATTTTTTAACAATACAGGTCTAAATGGAATTCCAGAGGCATTAGAATATCCAATCGCAGCAGGCACACCAGAATCAGGGACTCCTATCACAACATCTGCAACTATTTTGTTTTGTTCCCATAATTTCTTTCCCGTCAATTCTCTAAATTTATACACGCTATCTCCTTCCATCATACTATCGGGTCGTGAAAAATAAATATATTCAAACGAGCACAATGCTTTTGTTTTATTTTGCTGAATGTTGAAAGACTTCACTCCATCATTATTTATAACTATCATTTCACCAGGTTCAATTTCCCGAATAAATTCTGCGCTAACAGCATCTAATCCACAAGTTTCACTACTAACTACATAGGTATTATCTTTTGTTATACCAAGTGACAAAGGCCGAATTCCGTTTGCGTCTCTAAAGGCAACTAAACTATCCTGAGTAAGTAACACGCAGCTATATGCCCCTCTAACAAGACTATACATTTTTTTCACAGCCTGCTCAATCCCAAGATGAAAATATTTCTGAATTATATTCAACATCACTTCTGTATCGGAATTACTTGAAACAAATTCAATTCCTTCTGATTCTAATTGTTGTCTTAATATATTACTATTAACCAGATTTCCATTATGTGCTAATGATATAAATACTTCATTATTTCTATTTTTAGCATAAAGCGGTTGAATATTCCTTTTGCTTTGACCACCTGCAGTACTATATCTAGTATGACCAATTGCAGCATTCCCTTGATATAATTTTGGGTTATCTATCAATGCAAATGCTTCAATGACAAGTCCTTCTTTTTTAAAGGAATAAATATTACTGTCAGTAAGAAAAGAAATGCCGCAGGCTTCTTGTCCTCTATGCTGCAAGGCAATTAATCCAAATTGCATTAAGGAAAAAGCATCTATTTGCTTTTTAGAATACAATCCAAATACACCACATTCTTCAATCATTTTATCAATAATCTGCATGGGTTTATTTTTTTAACCGTTTCAAGATTTCAACATACGCTTCTCTAACATCACCTAAATCTCTTCTGAATCTGTCTTTATCTAATTTTTTCAATGTTGTTTTATCCCAAAACCTACATGTATCCGGACTAATTTCATCTGCCAAAATAATGGAACCATCAACATCCTTTCCAAATTCAAGTTTAAAATCAATCAATAAAATATCCTCACTTAAAAAATGCTCTTTTAATATTGAATTTATTTTTTCCGTAACTGTGAGAATATACTTTATTTCATCATAAGATGCAACGCCAATAGCAACAGCATGATGTTCATTAATGAGAGGGTCTCCAAGTTCATCCTTTTTATAACACAATTCGTAGATAACATTAGGGATACTGGTACCTTCTGCAATTCCCAAAATTCTTGCTGTACTTCCAGCCAACACATTTCTTGTGATTATTTCCAAAGGAATAATAGAAACTTTTTTACACAATTGCTCTCTATCATTTATTTTTTTGATAAAATGTGTTTTAATTCCTTGTGTTTCTAAATACTCAAAAATTAAAGTAGTAATTTCATTATTTAATGTTCCCTTATCCTGGATACTCCCTTTTTTTTGGGCATTAAAAGCAGTAGCATCATCTTTAAAATGGATGATTACATAATTTGGATCATTAGTCGAAAAAACTTTTTTAGCTTTTCCTTCATAAATCATTTCTAGTTTTTCAAAGTTCATATTTCTATATTTTTTTTCATTCGTTAATTAGTTTTTCTTTCAACAAAGAATATTTTATTACTAAAGTTCCGTACCAAGTATTCCGATATTATAGCCTGGGTCAATTCTAACATGTTTTATTTTAAAAAATAATCAACGCCTTTTTTGAAAATATTTTGATACTCTACACCTGGAATATTTTTAAACCTTCCGTCTTTAACCCTTTCAGGATGACTCATTCTTCCAAATATTTTCCCATCTTCACTAATCATCCCTTCTATGGCATAGATACTGCCATTAGGATTAAATGGAAATAAATAGGTAGGTTCATTGTTGCTCCCTACGTATTGAGTTGCAATTTGATTTTTGTTAAGCAAATTTTGCAAAGTATCATTACTAGCATAAAACCTTCCTTCTCCATGAGAAACAGGAATAATAAATGACTGATCTTTCATACCTTGCAACCAAGGTGATTGATCATTAACCACTTTTATTTGTACCATCTGCGAAACATGTCTTCCAATAGCATTATAAGTAAGTGTTGGCGAATTATTGTCTAGCTCTTTTATTTCACCATAAGGCAATAACCCAGATTTTATGAGTGCTTGAAAGCCATTACAAATACCAAGAATCAATCCGCCTTTGTGCAGAAAATCATGCACACTATCTTTTATTTTTTTATTTTTTAAAATATTTATTATGAATTTTGCTGACCCATCCGGCTCATCTCCTGCACTAAAACCGCCACTTAAAACGAGTATTTGAGATTGATTAATTTGAGTAGAAAAAGCTTCAATAGATTGTTGTATAGTTGATGCATTTAAATTATTGAAATTTTTTGTAGCTATACGAGCCCCTTCTTTTGCAAAAGCATCCATCGTTTCAAATTCACAGTTTGTTCCAGGAAAAACGGGAATAAAAACAGTAGGATTGCCAAATCCAATGTTTATAATACGATTACTCGTGCTATGTATTTCTTGCATTGGGGTGTTCTGCAATGCGGTACTTGTTGGAAATATTTTTTCAAAAGTAGAAGTCCAACTAATAAGTGCTTCTTCTAAAGAAATCTCAATACCATTGAAAGTTAGTGTAACGGTTGTATTTGTTTTACCAATTTGCTGAAAGAAAATATCATCAAGTTTTTGCGTAGATTCAATGATAAAACTACCTATACCAAGTTCTAATAAAAATTCATCAGTATTAACTTCAACGCCTATTTTATTACCAAAGCTCATCTGTGCAATCGCTGATGCAATACCACCATCTTTAATATGCTTTACCGATATTATCTTTTTCTCCTGAATATGCTTATGAATTGAATCCCAAATTAACTTCAATGCATCCCATTTTGGAATATTATTACTTGCTACAGGCATTTTACAGAGATAAATAAAACTATTCGTCTTTTTAAATTCGGGCGAAATAATCACAGAGGCATTGGCTGTTGTAACTGCAAAACTTACAAATGTCGGAGGCACATTAATATCTTTAAATGTTCCACTCATACTATCCTTTCCACCAATAGCAGCAATTCCTAATTGATACTGAGCTTCGAAAGCCCCTAATAAAACAGCAAATGGTTTTCCCCATTTTTTTGGGTCGTTCCCCAACTTTTCAAAATATTCTTGAAAAGTTAAATAGCATTTATTGTATTCTCCTCCAACTGCTACTATTTTACAAATTGATTCAATGATAGAATACATACCACCTAGGTAAAGGTTAGATTTTGTAAAAGCGGGGTGATATCCCCAAGAAGCAATACTTACAGTGTTAGTTGTATAAGTCTCGTCACAAATAAAATGTGCAGAAACATCTGAAGGAGTCATTTGGTATTTGCCCCCAAAAGGCATTAAACAAGTATTGCCTAAAACAGTACTATCAAAATGTTCAACCATTCCTTTTTGAGAAGCGACTTCTTTACTAGAAAGCGTTTCAAAGAATTTATTTTTACTAAATGTGCTATTTTTATTATCATGCACACCATCTACAAAAGCAATAACATCATTACTTCTTTTACCTCCATTAGTGGCAAGGAAACTTCTTTTTAAATTAAGAATACACTTTCCATTCCAATGCATTTTCAATAAACCATCATTAGTAATGTTAGCAACCATAGTAGCATTAAGATTCTCTTCTAAAGCAAATTGAATAAACTTTGCAACATCTTCCTTTCTAACTACTACCGCCATCCTTTCCTGAGATTCAGATAAGGCTATTTCACTTCCATTTAATCCACTATATTTTAAGGGTACAAGATTTAAGTCTATATCTATACTATCAGCCAATTCACCAATTGCAACGCACAATCCGCCGGCACCAAAATCATTACATTTTTTAATTAAATTAATTGCTTCAGCTCTTTTAAATAATTTTTGAATTTTTCTTTCAGTAATGGCATTGCCTTTCTGAACCTCAGCTTGCATAGTTGATATAGATAAATCATTGTGTTCCATAGAAGAACCAGAAGCGCCCCCAATACCATCTCTTCCTGTGTCGCCACCTAACAACAAAACAATATCCCCTTCTACAGGATCTTCCATTTTAACAAACTCTTTTTTAACAGCAGCGACTACAAACCCACATTCAAAATGCTTAGCTTTATATCCATCATCAAATATTTCGGCCACTAAAGAAGTGGACAAACCAATTTGATTACCATAAGAACTATATCCTAATGCGGCATCTTTTGAAATCTTTTTTTGAGACAATTTAGAAGATAATGTATCATTTTCATTCTCCAAAGGATTACCAGCGCCACTTATTCTCATTGCTTGATAAACAAAAGCTCTTCCACTCAAGGGGTCTCTGATAGCCCCACCAATACAGGTTGATGCACCACCGAAAGGCTCAATTTCAGTTGGGTGATTATGTGTTTCATTTTTAAAAAGCAGAAGCCATTTCTCATTTTCCCCATTTACATCAACATCTATTTCAATGGTAGCAGCATTATTCTCTTTCGTTTGAAAAAATAAGGGTAACTTTTTTTCGTGCAAAAAATATTTCATTGGGATAGTCGCCAATTCCATTAAAGAATTAGGATTATTTTTCCTTCCAAGTTTATTTTTAATATCTAAGAAACGATGATATGATTGCTCCACCTCTAATGCAAAAGAACCTTTAATTTGTATATTTTTCAATTCTGTCAAAAAAGTAGTATGCCTGCAATGATCACTCCAATAAGTATCTAATACTTTTATCTCCGTAATGGTAGGCTCTCTATTTTCATCTATAAAATACTTTTGTATACAAATCAAATCCTCAAAATCAATTGACAATTTGTTTTCCTGTATGAATTGTATTAATTGATTATTATCAAATAAAGTAAACCCCTGAATAATTGAAACTGCTGAGGGCTCATTTAATATAGGATTATCCAGTATTTGCAAGTCTTTCTCTCTTGAATCAACAGTATTGATAAGGTGTTTTCTGATGCGTTCTACATCTTTTTCTTCTGCATTATTTATGCCAACAACTTGAGAAGTTGTTATATGCAAATTATTATGTTCGAGTATAAGTTGGCAACATTGGATGGCAGCATCTGCTCTTATATCAAACTGACCTGGTAAATATTCAATGGCTAATAAATGCTGATGAATTGGTAATTCAAATAAACAATTTTCCGAAACTGGATCAGTAAATACTGAGGAGATAAGAGAATCTAAATCAACCTTCGATACATTAAAAATATCGTAAGCAATATAAACTTTTACTGATGCAATAATACCCATCTGCTTAAGCTCATGATTAAGTGTATGAGTTTTAACGTCAAAGAAATCTTTTTTACTTATGTAAATACGTGTGTTCAACAAAGTATTTTTAACACACAAATGAATGCAGGTCTCCGTGTAAGAAGGCATTCACTTGTAGTAGTTTATTTAAGGTAAACTGTAGAAACGCTCATCCTTATTATGAGCATATACAAGTTTTATCTTTGCAAAAGTCGGCATTAAAAAAACAAATTCAAATTTATTTTGTTTTTTTTAAAAATCGATAGCGGTTTTTTTATGCTCCGAAAAAATCCAACTCTCTTATTGCAAATAAATATTTTCCAATTTCATTTTTAGGATCATTAGCACTGTATATTCCCCTTCCAATTATTAAAAAATCTGAATGCAACTCCTCAATTGCATATTTCGGGGAATTATAATTTTGACCTTTATCATCATTTTTACTCTCCAAATTCACACCTGGGGTAAATTTCAGAAACCCTTCATTCAATTCGGCTGTTTGACAAACTGCTCCAATAACATCGGTATAATTGTACATAAACTTTTTACACTTTTCTATATAATCCTGGTCTGTTAATGCGCCACTACTTGACATTTCAATAACAGGAATCAAAGCAGGCTTTTTTTCTGAATCCCAATCTTGTAATGCCTTTAAAGCTGATTCGCCAGCTATCAAATGAATAGTTACCATATCTGCCCATGACGATATTGCATACATACCCTTACTAAGTTGCAGCAGCTGAGTATTCCCAATATCTGCGAACTTTCTATCCTCAATTAATAAAAAATCAAATCGCTTAGCAATTATTAATAATTCATCGATAAAAGAAGGCGTAAAATCAGAAATAATATCTATGTGCAACTTTGCTGCGCATATATCGTTCCCGATTTCATTTAACAACCCAATAATATCCTTCGTGGTAATTAAATCTATCGAAGCAATAAGATTCGATTTTTTTCTATGAGCAATACCTAATAAACGCTCTGCTGTTTTATTAGAATGCGTTTTTTGTAAATACTTTTTAGGTTTAATTAATGGAGAATCAATTATTGAATTCTGTTGAATAAAATGCAGCACATTTCTATAAATAACATTATCTATCTTTCTCTCTTTATAAAGCAATTCAACAAGCGATGAAATACTAAACAATGATTCAACCCGATACCCCTTGTCAATAAGCCTTTTAACGCCTCCCTGCTCTCTATCTAACACAACTATTATTTGTGCTATTAATAACCCTTCCGATTCAAGTTCTTTGATTGTTTCAATTAAGCTTTCTCCAGACGTTATTACGTCTTCTATGAGCAATACTTTATCACCCACATTATATTCTCCCTCCACTATTTTTTTGGTGCCGTATTTTTTTACTTCCTTTCTTTTAATAATCATGGGCAACCCTGTTTGAATTGATACCACAGTAGCAATAGGCAAAGCAGCATAAGGCACACCACAAATCCTTTGTATTGAATTTGATATTTTATCTTTAAATAAATAAGATAAATCTGTTAACGTCGAAGGGTGTGAAACAATATTTCTAAGATCAATATAAATGGGAGATTGCTTTCCACTTTTTAAAGCAAAATCCCCAAACTTAACACATTCAATATCTACAAGCGTTTTAAGGAAGTTTGCCGAGTTTTTCATTACTATTGAATTTCTTTTAATTGCCCTTTAAATTGATTGATATCTGTATACCCTTTTTGTTGCATAATCTCTAATAACTCATTGCCAATTCTTTCAAAGCAAGCTATTCCCTCCTGCCAAAGCGTAGTGCCAATTTGAACCACGCTTGCACCACACAAAATATGTTCATATACATCAAGTCCATGTTGAATGCCTCCACAACCTACAATATCAACTCCCTCCAAAAGAGTATAAAATTTTCTAACGTTAGCAAGTGCGGTTGGTTTTATATACATTCCTCCCAATCCACCAAATCCAGATTTCGGTTTTATCACTGTTGAATTTGTATTAGCGTCTATCCACAAGGCATTCCCAATACTATTCACACAACAAACATATGCCAACGGAAATTTCTTCAAGACAGCAGCCATTGATTCAAAATGAGATTCATCAAAATAAGGAGGGAGTTTTACTGCAATTGGTTTTTGACATACTCCAAATGCCTCTTGAAGTAATACATTACTGGCATCAAAATCATACCCTGTTTGTGGCTTTCCAGCAATATTTGGACAAGATAAATTCAATTCAATAATACGCACCGCTTTGCAAGTATTTGCAAGTTTAAGCAACTCTATATTTTCATTTTTATTTAACCCTGCAATTGAAATCACAGACAATTTATTATTCTTAAGTTCATTTTCTTCCAAAAAATTGAGATAATACCTTAATCCATTATTTGGCAAACCCATTGAATTAATACTGCCATAAGGAATATTCGAATACCTTGGCAAAGGATTGCCCTGTCTGTATTCCAGCGTACAACTCTTTGTTACTAAAGCACCAATACTGGTATCTAACAAATTGTTCAACTCCGTTTCTGTAGTGCAATGAACACCCGATGCATTCATCAAACAACTTTCTAATGGAAAGCCAAAAAGGGAAGTCTTTAATAAATTTTTAAAGCTC
>CANICR010000037.1 GCA_947466405.1 Chitinophagaceae bacterium
AAACTATACTCTTCTCTTTTTTGGAGGACGACAACCATTATGTGGTAATGGAGTAATGTCTTTAATCATTGATACTTCTAATCCACTTTGTGATAAAGAACGAATAGCTCCTTCACGACCACTACCTGGACCTTTCACAAATACATCAACTCTTTTCAACCCAGCATCTAAGGCTGTTTTAGCTGCATCAGCCCCTGCCATTTGTGCAGCATAAGGAGTATTTTTCTTACTTCCTTTAAAACCCATTTTTCCAGCAGAAGACCAAGAAATAACCTGACCTTGCTTGTTGGTTAAACTGATAATGATGTTGTTAAAACTTGCTACGATATGAGCATCTCCGTAACTTTCTACTTTAACAACTCTTTTTTTTGAAGCCGCTTTCGCGCTTTGACCTTTTTGTCCTTGTGCCTTTGCCATAATTTTTTAATAATAGGTGATCTTAAATATTATCCTGATTTCTCAGAACTGAACCAACCCTCCAGCCGACTTACAAACTATCTGGCGTTGATTCAAAAGAAATAAGTCTTGAAATATTTTTACCCAATGTGGGAAAATGAATACTACTTCTTAGCTACTTTCTTCTTGCCTGCTACTGTCTTACGCTTTCCTTTTCTTGTACGACTATTTGTACGAGTACGTTGTCCACGAAGAGGTAATCCTTTACGATGACGTAACCCACGATAACAAGCGATATCAAGCAAACGCTTAATATTCATCTGTGTTTCACTACGCAATGCACCTTCTGTTTTAAATTCAGTATTAATGACGTTACGAATAGCAGTCTGTTCGTCATCATTCCACTGATTTACTTTTTTATTCAAATCAATACCTGATTTGGTTAAAATGTACTTTGAAGTAGAACGACCAATACCATAAATGTAGGTAAGACCTATTTCGCCTCTTTTGTTTTTTGGTAAATCTATACCGGCAATACGAGCCATATTTAATTTTATATTTAAATTTTAAAATTCAATTGATTATCCTTGTTTTTGCTTAAAGCGAGGATTCTTTTTGTTGATTACATACAGACGTCCTTTTCTTCTCACGATTTTGCAATCAACACTGCGTTTTTTAATTGAAGCTCTAACCTTCATCTTTTTAAATTTTTACTTTTATTTAAATGACTGCAATTGCAGTTTGTTTATTTATACCTAAATATAATTCTACCCCTTGTTAAATCGTATGGACTCATCTCTACGCCTACTTTATCACCCGGTAATATCCTGATGTAATGCATCCTCATCTTACCAGATATTGTAGCCAATATTTCATGCCCATTTTCTAATTTTACCTTAAACATAGCATTACTTAATGCCTCTACTATTGTTCCGTCTTGTTTAATTAGTGCTTGCTTGGCCATAAAATTTGGAGCGCGAAGATACAACAAAGAATTTAATTTCTAAAGAAAAAATACTATTATTACATTCAAAAACAAATAAATTTATGAAAAAAGTACTTTTTGCAAGCCTTTTTATGGCTTTCCTGGCTGTTTCTTGTAAAAAAAGCAGTACAGTTACGCCCATTGGAAGCTCCTCATTTATGTCATTTACAGCTGGATCAAGCTGGAATTACAAAACTACTGATTCTACAGGGGAAACCCCTTACACGTTAACTTCAACGAATATAGATAGTACTATCAATGGAAGATCTTACCATATTTTCACCTATCAGGATGCCAATGGGTCAAATTCTGAGTATTACAGCAATTCAGGCAGCGAATATTACCAATTTACTCAACTTGCTGCTCAATTAGATCCTTTTGAAATAAAATATTTAGTAGACAACGTTAATACAGGCACCAGCTGGACTCAGCCTTTTGCTACTACTCAAGTTATACAGACCTATACTGTAGCATTGAATGCAACTATTAAAAACACCATCACAGAAAAAGGAAATTCAATTACTGTTAACGGGACTACTTTCAATAATGTTATAAAAGTAACCACAGAAATAACAAACCCATCTGTAACTAGTAATATTCCTCTAGTTACATTAACAGTTCAACCTATTACCCAAAATATTGTCGCCTATTATGCACCAAAGTACGGATTGGTTAAAAGAATCTTTCAATTAAAAGTTGATGTTGCATCCTCTTTACCAATTGTCCCAACTACGAATGTTGTTAATAATAACAGCACTACTGAATTAATTAGTTCAAATATTCCATAATTTTTTTTTACACAAAAAAGTAAAGGCTATTTCATTAATGAAATAGCCTTTACTTTTTAATCTGATTAACAAGACTTAAAAAAAATTACTCTAAAATAGTGACTTCTGTCCTTCTGTTTTCCGCTCTTCCTGCAGCTTTTTTATTATCCGCTATTGGTTTTGTTATACCGTAGCCTTTGGCAGTAATTCTTGATGCATCTATTCCTTTGCTAATTAAATAATCTCTTACTGAATTTGCTCTGTCTTGAGATAATTTAAGATTACTTGTAGCGCTTCCCACAATATCTGTATGACCACCGATTTCGATTTTCTCATCATCTTTTCTAACGAGATACGCTACCAATTCATCTAGCACTTTGAAAGAACTATCCTGTAATGTAGCCTTCCCATTATCGAAATTACAATTGTCTAATACAAAACTTTTGGCAGGGAGGAATTTATAAGAAATCGAAAATGGATTTTTGTAGTACTTTCTTCCTTCCTGAGCAGGAATAACAATCGAGTCTATAGAAGCAGAATCTTTAAACCCAAGAATATAAATCTGATATACATCACCGGCGGGCAAACGAGTAGAAAACTGCCCCTGATCATTGGTTAGGCTTTGATATTCAATTTGTTTTTTCCGGCCCTTGAAAACCATTATTTCATTAGGAAGTGGGCGACCGTTAAAGTCAGTTATCGTCACATTTACAGGCGCGTCTTTAGGCAAAAGAATTTCTTTGGGCATTTCTGTGACCATATTAATTTTCGAAAAATCAAAACTCAAATTTCCATTTGCGATTGTAATTGAATTAGCCACATTGTCAAAATTCGTTTTTCCCAAAGTAGAAATTGTAGATTTGCCTATAAGAAATGGCGCATCAATATCTTTGATGATCGTGCACTTTACATCATACAGTTTCAAGCCAGTAAATAGAACTTCTTTCAGCATGATTACCACGCCTTCTGCAAAACTTTCTTCATCACTAGAATCATATTTCACCTCACTAACAATATCTTGTTTGTGCAAAAATTCATTTCGAAACATATACATCGCTTGTTTTTGAGATATCAAATTCTCTGATTCCTCATCACTATATATGAAGCATGCAAGTAAGCCATTTACTTTGCATGGCATTAGCAACAAACCATCGTCGTTTTTTAATACTATTTTTGTTTGAGAATAACCCACCAAATTACTCAATAGAAGAAGTGAAATCAGTATTTTTTTCATTTCGTAAATTTGTTATAATTACTTGTAAAATTTATGCGCGTCTATAAAACAAAAATAACAATTATAACTTTCTCTGCATATTATTTACCATCACTTTTTTCCAAGTAGTAAAACTGCCTGCAACGATATGCTTCCTAGCCTCTTTCACCAGCCATAAATAAAAAGCAAGATTATGGACGCTTGCTATTGTTAGTCCCAGGAACTCTTTTGCTTTTAAAAGATGTTTTAGATAGGCTTTTGAATAATAGGCACTCATCGGGCAATCTATTGTTGTGTCAATGGGACTGAAATCATTTTCCCATTTTTTATTGTCAATATTTATCACCCCATTAGCCGTAAACAACATCGCATTTCTGCCATTTCTTGTTGGCATTACACAATCAAACATATCTACCCCCATCTCAATGCATTCTAAAATATTCCAAGGCGTTCCTACTCCCATCAAATAGCGAGGTTTATCTAAGGGCAAATTATCACAACACAAAGCGCAAATTTCATACATTTTATCTGTGGGCTCGCCTACGCTCAATCCACCTATTGCATTGCCTGGTGCCTTTTTGCTAGCAATATATTCACAGGAGGCTTTTCTCAATTCGTGATGAACACCTCCTTGAACTATGGGGAATAGATTTTGGGTATACCCATATTTATCCTCAGTAGAATTAAATCTGTCAACACAACGATCAAGCCATCGATGCGTTAACTCCATCGATTTTTTTGCATAATTATATTCGCTTGCACCAGGAGGGCATTCATCAAATGCCATAATGATATCTCCACCAATAATCCGCTGGGTATCCATTACATTTTCTGGTGTAAATAAATGTTTACTGCCATCGATGTGTGATTGAAACAAAACCCCCTCTTCTGTAATCTTTCTGCTTTTTGCTAATGAGAAAACTTGAAACCCTCCGCTATCCGTTAATATGGGTCTATCCCATCCATTGAATTTATGCAATCCTCCAGCGGCTTCTAAAATATTTAAACCAGGTCGTAAATATAAATGATAGGTATTCCCTAAAATAATTTGCGCCCCAATTTCTTCTTTCAATTGTTGTTGAGATATTGCTTTAACACTCCCTACAGTCCCTACTGGCATAAATATGGGCGTTTGTATCTCTCCGTGATCCGTTTTAATGATGCCCGCTCTGGCTTTTGAATGCAAGTCATTATGTTCAATATCAAAAGTAAGTGTAGCCATTCTCCAATGTATTTATATTGGATACAAATATAACATCATTCATAAAGATAGAATGATTAATATTTCGCTTGACTATTAAGAATGACATCAATAACATATTTTTGCAGCCATGGATTTATTACACACATTTGAACATTGGCAACAAATCGTTTTTATTTTATTTTGCGTCATTGCTACAATCCAAATATTTTACTTTTTATTTTTCTTCAGTCGCCTTGCCTTCTATAAACCAAATAATAAAAATACAACACAAACACATGCCGTCAGCGTCGTTATATGTGCAAGAGATGAATTGAAAAATCTGGAAAACAATCTCCCTTCAGTTTTAAATCAATCATACGAATCAACGCATGAAGTTATTGTTGTTAATGACAATTCGTTTGATGACAGTAAATATATTTTGGAAGCATTAAAAAGTAAATACAAGCAACTGCAAATCATTGAACTAACTCAAGAAGCAATGATGATACCTGGTAAAAAATTTCCTTTAGCAGTAGGTATAAAATCATCCAAACACGAAATTGTATTACTTACGGATGCGGATTGCATTCCAGCAACATCCTCTTGGATAGAAAGTATGCAAAGTAAATATGATGACAAAACAGAAATTGTATTAGGTTATGGAGCCTTTCATAAATTAAAAGGCTTTTTTAATAAAATAGTAAGGTGGGAGTGTTTTCAAACTGCGTTACAATATATGAGTTACTCACTAGCCCACATACCCTATATGGGCGTTGGTAGAAATTTGAGTTATAAAAAATCCGTATTTCTGCGGCATAAAGGCTTTTCTTCGCATAATAATATTCCTGGAGGGGATGATGATTTGTTCATTAATATGGCTGCCACTCAAGGCAACACAAAAATAAATATAGATAAGGATAGTTTTACCTTAAGCAATCCGCCAGAAAGCTGGGGCCAATGGAAACGGCAAAAAAACAGACACTATACAACGAGTAAATATTACAAAAAAATACACCAGTTTCTTTTGGGCCTTTATTCAATTTCTCTTTTTTTATTTTACCCGCTTTTGATATCAAGCGCAGTGCTGTACAATTGGAAGTACACTGCCCTCTTGTTTATTATTCGGTTTTTAATACAGGCTGTAGTTTATTATAAATCAATGAAAAAACTTAATGAAACAGATCTTTTTCCCTTCTTTTTCATTTTAGATATATGGATGTTTTTTTATTACCTACTATTCGCAAGTTCGTTATTTAAAAAACCAGTACAACATTGGAAATAAAATGAGATAGTTATTTCCTTTTTTATTATTTTACACCACATGGATATTGTAGAAAAATACTTTAGCGACTTCACCGAAAATCAATCTCATCAATTACGATTGTTGAAAAAGCTCTATGTCGAATGGAATGAAAAGATCAATGTCATCAGCAGGAAGGATATAGATAATTTTTATCTGCACCATGTATTACACTCATTAAGCATTGCTACTAATTTTTCTTTTACCCCAGAGGATAATATACTGGATCTAGGCTGTGGCGGTGGATTTCCCGGAATTCCATTAGCCATATTTTTTCCTGAGGCAACATTCCACTTGGTAGACAGCATTAATAAAAAACTAACTGTAGTTCAGGAAATTGCAACAAGTGCAGGAATAAAAAATATCACTGTACAGCATATCCGCGCAGAAGATATAAAAAACAGAAAGTTTAATACAGTAATCTCAAGGGCCGTGGCTCCACTAAGTGACCTATGGAGATGGAGCAGACCATTAATAAAAAAAACAAATAACTCAACTGAAAATATTCCCAATGGATTGATTTGCCTGAAAGGAGGCGACCTGTCAAAAGAAATTCAAGAAAGTGGGTGCAAGCCATTTGTTTGGGAAATAAATAAAATCTTTCCCGAAGATTACTTTAATGAAAAGTATTTATTATACCAGCCAATCAAATAATCATCATTTCAATTCTACTGAATTATTATCCCTATCCACATCAGCCATTCTTTTAGATGGATCAATTTCTACTTGTATAAAATCATTCAAACGCCTATCGATAGTGATTGTGTAAGTAGGGCTTGCCCACTTCCATTCTTTTTCAATAATTGCTTTTTGAGAACCTTCCACCTTCTTTACTCCAAACATTAAATCCAATGGAATAAGATGCATTTCGGTACTCCCATCTTTAAAAGTTAATTGCAAATCAATGGGCATTGGAACCGGATTATTCCTTTTCAGCCTTATTTTCGAAAATCCATTTTCTTCCCAAATACTATCAATACTATAGTCTATTGTTTTAACGGAATGAACCCAATATTCTTTATACCAATCTAATTGCAACCCGCTGACTTTTTCAGCAACTCGAATAAAATCAGTAGGATTGGGATGTTTATACTTCCAAGCATTGTAATATGCTAGTAAAATTTTATCTCTTATAGAATCCCCAACTATATAACCTAATTGCTCCATAAAAACTTCTCCTTTCGAATAGGCATCTACACTATACGCGAAATTATTATTATAATGATCTGCATGAGTACACATCGGTTCTTCTAATCCACTTTTTACCAAAGCGAAATAATTAGCATACGCACCCGAATGATTTTCCGGAATCGAAAGAATGATATTTTTCAATTTTTCATTGTTAGGATTCAACTTTAATGCATCATCATATTCTTTTTTCGAAGATTTCTGATAATAAAATTTAGACACTAAATCATCGGCATAGCTGGTAAAGCCTTCATCCATCCATGCGTACATACTTTCATTGGTGCCTAACATCATTTGATACCAACTGTGCATCCATTCGTGAAATATAGTGCCCAAAGAAGGCCCACTTATTAAGGTAGCCATTGGATATTCCATACCACCATCACCCCCTTGGATAAACGAATATTGAGGATATGGATATTTTCCAAAATGACTCTCTATAAAAGGAAGGACTTTTACGGCTACATCTGCAATATTCATCCAGCTACTATCATTAGCTGAATTTCCTGAAACCGCATTATAAATTACATGCAGCACAGGCCCATTAGCCACCTTTCTTACTATATGTTTATAATCAGGATCGGCAGCCCACACAAAATCATGAATATTTTCTCCTTTAAAATGCCAACTTCTTTTTACTGAATTAATTGGTTTCAGAGAAGAATTAGGCTTATCATATCCCCACCCTATTTCGTTGGCATTTAACAATACGCCCGTAGCTCCAATTTTATATGTTTTATCAATGTTGATAGTCACATCATAATCGCCCCATACGCCATAAAATTCTCTTGCAACATACGGTGTTGGATGCCACCCTTCATAATCATACTCACACATTTTTGGATACCACTGACTCATACTATATCGCACACCCGTTGATGGGTTATCTCTTCCGCTTCTTCTAACTTGCAAAGGAACTTGCGCTTCAAATTCCATCTCAAAAATGACTTTTGTTTTGGGTAGGATTGGTTTTGATAATACCACTTCTAATATTGTTTCATGGTAATAATATTTTTGTGGAACCCCATTCATTTTCAATGAAATAATCTTTTGATACCCTATCTCATTATCCTTCAAATTCAATATTCTATCTTTTACCCTACTATCCCAATCTTGTCTACCGTTGATTATCTGCTTACCCAATTCTCTACTACGGTTGTCCATGCTGCTATTTGGCTGAAAGGCATTCCAATATAA
The DNA here is from genome assembly GCA_947466405.1 of Chitinophagaceae bacterium. GTDB lineage: Bacteria > Bacteroidota > Bacteroidia > Chitinophagales > Chitinophagaceae > Ferruginibacter. Next base: position 8,230 of record CANICR010000037.1, read on the forward strand.
ATGATAATATACTTTGTCTAACTGATCATCAGCATTATTACTATACTCTAAAACCTGCTTGCCCGTAAATCTATTCGACAATGTATCTACGTCTATTTTCATATTGTATTTAACTCTTTGCTGCCATCTATTTGGCTGAGCAACTGAAATGCTGAAAAAGAAAAAACTAAAAGCGGAAATTAAAAATAAAGATTTCATTATAATAATTTAAAGCGTATTTATGATTATTAAATAAAGAGGAATCGTTGAATCAAATTCATTAAATTCAGGAGCAGCCTTCTACCACGATAACCAATTCGCCTTTAACGGGTTTTGAATTAAAGTAATCATGTACTTCCTGCAAACTGCCTCTTTTATTTTCTTCAAACTTCTTTGTCAACTCCCTGCTAACAGAGCACATTCTATCTGCACCAAAATATTCAATAAAATGACTTAATGTTTTTACCAACCGCATTGGACTCTCATAAAAAACCATGGTACGTTCTTCCAATGCCATCTTTTTCAAAAATGTTTGCCTGCCTTTTTTCAAAGGGATAAATCCTTCAAAACAAAAATTAGTAATCGGCAACCCACTATTTACCAATGCTGGGACAAAAGCAGTAGCGCCAGGCAAACAATTTACCTCTACTTGATTTGCCACACAAGATTTTACTAATAAATACGCTGGATCACTGATTCCGGGAGTACCTGCATCTGTTATCAATGCAATTGTTTTGCCAACCATCATTTGGTCTGTAAGATGCTGAAAAATTTTATGTTCATTATGCTGATGATAGGGAGAAATCGGTTTTTGGATATTATAGTGATTTAACAACACAGAAGTGGTGCGAGTATCTTCTGCAATTATTAAATCAACAGACTTTAATATTTCAATAGCCCTGAATGTAATGTCTGAAAGATTTCCAATTGGCGAGGGAATAATATAAAGCATAAATATAAAATCAAAAATAAAAAAGTAGAATTAATGAGTCATTTTATTCCTAAAAATAAAAGACAACATAAGGTATGCAATAAAAATAACCGGTATTGCCAACCATTGTAAAAAAACAATCGCAGGTAATGCAATAAGCAGCAATACTATTTTATCAATATTATCTTTTAAATTATTTCCTTTAAACTTTAATGACATGATTTTCATATTCGATAACATTAGCCAACATAGCAATAAAATCAAAGCGTACAAGAATCCTTTACTTAATAAAAAATCAATTACAAAAACATTCGAGGAATGCCAGTAAATCAATGGCATAGAGGCTATGAGCATGCCAACTGCTGGCGTTGGCACACCTTTGAACGAATAGTGCTGCGATTCGTCTAAATTAAATTTAGCTAATCTATAGGCAGCAGCAGCAGCTATAAAAAAAGCAGGTAATAAAAACATTGTACTTATTTCAATTCCATTTTCTTGTGATGCGAAACTCAATCTAAGAAATTGATATACAATCATTGAAGGTGCAACCCCAAAACTAACCACATCCGCTAATGAATCTAGCTGTTTTCCCATATCAGAGGTTGCCTTAAATAATCTAGCAACAAAACCATCCAAAAAATCAACCACGCCGGCTAGGCCAATATAAAAAGAAGCCAACCATATTCTTTCTGGCATTTCAATCAATTGTACTTCTTCTGAATTATGACTTATCACAATCCCATTTTGTAAAATTGACACAATAGCCAAACAGCCAAATACTAAATTTAGCAAAGTGAAAATATTTGGAATTTGTTTCTTCATTTTATTCAATCATTTATAAAACAATCAATTAAGTTACTTTTTCATCAATGCCTCAATTTCTTCAACTGTTATTGGAATATTTTTCATTAGATCCTTATTCCCACTCTTTGTAATTAAATAATTATTTTCTATTCTTATGCCCATTTGCTCTTCTTCAATATAAATACCAGGCTCAATTGTAAAAACCATTCCTGCTTTTATCGGCTCTGTTCTAGTACCTAAATCGTGTACATCTATTCCAAGATGATGAGAGATTCCATGGTATAAATATTTAGCATACGCCCTATTGTCAGCATCTTCATTTTTAACATCTGACTTACTGAGCAATCCTATTTTTTGAAAAACAACCGTTGCCTGATCTCCTACTTTTTTTGTATAATCCAAAATACTAATGCCAGGTTTTAATATTTTAGCTGCATAATGATGCAATTCTAAACAAGCATTGTAAACAATCTTTTGTCTACGTGAAAATTTTCCATTCACAGGTACCGTCCTAGTTAAATCAGCACAATAATTTCCATACTCTGCCCCAAAATCCATTAAAAGCAACTCGCCATCTTTACACTCCTGGTTATTTTCAACATAATGAAGTGTTCTTGCGCGATCTCCGCTCGCAATAATGGAGCCATACGCAGTGCCTGTAGCCCTTTGGGACAAAAAAGAATGCCAAATCTCTGCTTCAATTTCATACTCCATCACGCCAGGCTTGATAAATTTCAATAACCTTCTAAAGGTACTATCGGTAATGTCTATAGCCTTTTGCATTACCTCTATTTCTTGAGGCGTTTTAATAGCCCTTAGTTCTTTTAAAATTTTTGCGCTACGCTTGTATTGATGAAGCGGGTAACGAGATTGTATCATTGCTGCATAACGATAATCCCTAACGGACAAATAGTTTGATTTTCGATCATTCTCATTCGTATTTAAATAAATCGTTTCTGCCTGATGAATTAATGGCTGTAAAAAACTTTCTAAAGTATCTAACCAAATAATTGTTTTTATACCAGATATCTGTTCAGCCTCATTTTTTCGAAGCCGATGGCCATCCCACTTTTCTTTTAGTTCGTTAGGACGCACCAGTACCAACACTTCTCTAAGGGATTTGTCTGGGTTAGATGGGCATAAAATTAGCATGCTGTCTTCCTGTTCAATTCCAGTAAGCCAAAATAAATCAGCATTTTGCTTGAACTTATATAATTGATCTCCATTAGTAGGAAATTCATCATTACTATTAAATATAGCAACTGACTGGCTAACCATTTTTTCAATAAATCTGCTACGATTATTGATAAATATTCCTGAATTTAATTGTGGATATTTCATAATATCAATGATTTAAAATAAACATATTGTTTTACAAGATACGGCATTCTATTTCAACGTTAAACTGTGCACAAAATGAATGAAATTTCATTAAAATAAACTTCATTTAAAATAATAGCATTTTTTACACTCAGATACATTGTATTTTTAAATGACATTGAAAATTTTATACCTTTTTTGATCATTTTTAAACAGTTTTCAAAATTAAGGCTACTTTTTGAATTTGATAATAGTAATATTGATTCCTACATTTGTTTTTTATTAATAAAAAGAATGTCATGACACCAACAACTACCCTTGTTTTACCAAAGGAATCCATTGAATCACTGGGAATTAAAACTTCAGAAAATACTCATTATCAATTACCCCCAGCCGATTTAATTGCACAAACAATATCTAGAAAAGAAGGCGTATTAAATGACACTGGTGCCCTTATTATTAAAACTGGAGAATTTACCGGAAGGAGTCCAAAAGATAAATTTATTGTAAAAGATGATATAACAAAAGATACGGTGAATTGGAATGATTTCAATATTCCTATCGAACAAAAATATTTCGATTCGATGCACGCTAAACTTCTAAACCATTTATCTTCTAAAGAACTATGGATTAGAGATTGTTTTGCATGTGCAGATCCAAAATATCGAATCAATGTTAGAGTTATTAATGAAAATCCTTGGAGCAATTTATTTGTACATAATATGTTTTTAAGGCCTACAGAAAATGAATTAAATAATTTCACTCCTGAATGGCATATCATTCAAGCACCAAGCTTCCATGCAAATCCAGCAGAAGATGGAACGAGGCAACATAATTTTGCCATGGTTAGCTTTTCTAAAAAAACAATCCTAATCGGCGGCTCAGGATATACAGGTGAAATAAAGAAAGGAATATTTACCATTCTAAATTATATCCTTCCTCAAAATAACAATGTATTAAGCATGCATTGTTCTGCTAACATTGGTAAAGATGGAGATACCGCGATATTTTTTGGATTAAGTGGCACAGGAAAAACAACCCTAAGTGCAGACCCTGAAAGAAGTTTAATTGGTGATGATGAGCATGGCTGGACAAATGACAGCATTTTTAATTTTGAAGGCGGTTGCTATGCTAAAACAATTGATTTAAGTGAAGAAAAAGAACCAGAAATATTTCATGCTATCAGAAACGGTGCATTGGTAGAAAATGTCACTTTCTTTAATGGTACCAATAAAATTGATTTCAACAGCAAAGAAATTACTGAAAATACTCGAGTGAGTTATCCGCTTTCTTTTATTAGTAATGCCATTGAACCTTCTATAGGTAAATTACCAAAAAATATATTTTTCCTTACGGCTGACGCTTATGGCATTTTGCCTCCAATTAGTAAGTTAAGTGCAGGCCAAGCTATGTATCAGTTCATTAGCGGCTATACAGCTAAAGTAGCAGGCACCGAAGCTGGAGTAACAGAACCTAAATCCACTTTTAGCGCCTGCTTTGGAGCTCCTTTCATGCCTTTGCATCCGGGCAAATACGCAGAAATGCTTGGAAAGAAAATGAAAGAACATAACGTTAACGTATGGATGATTAATACGGGATGGAGTGGCGGCCCTTATGGAATTGGACATCGGATGAAATTGCCTTATACAAGGGCAATGATTTCAGCTGCTTTGAAAGGAGAATTAGATAAGGTGACGTATGAAGCTCATCCGATTTTTGGTATGATGATGCCCACTTCATGCCCAAATGTGCCTTCTGAAATTCTTAACCCAAGAAATACATGGACTGATAAAGCCGATTATGATGCAAAGGCAAAAGAATTGGCAAAACAATTTATTAAGAATTTTGAAAAATATGCCGCTGGTGTAAATGAAGAAACAATTGCCGCAGCACCAAAGCCATAGCTAATAAAAAATTATAAAATAATCATTTCAGGGATATCGCCTTCAATTAATAATTTTCCAGTAGTTTTTGATTTAATCTCATCAACACTAACCCCTGGAGCCCTTTCGATTAATTTAAATCCCTGATTAGTTACTTCAAGTAGCGCAAGGTCTGTAATTATTTTTTTAACACACCGAACCCCTGTTAACGGTAGCGTACAGGTTGGCAGCAATTTACTTTCCCCTTTCGGATTGGTATGCATCATGGCCACAATAATATTTTTTGCACTTGCTACTAAATCCATAGCACCGCCCATACCCTTTACCATTTTACCCGGAATTTTCCAGTTGGCAATATCTCCTGTTTCACTGACTTCCATTGCACCCAACACCGTTAGATCCACTTTCCCTGAACGAATCATACCAAAACTTAATGCACTATCAAAAAATGAAGAACCCGGCAATGTAGTTATTGTTTGCTTACCTGCATTAATCAAATCAGCATCTTCTTCTCCTTCAAAAGGGAAAGGGCCCATGCCTAATAAACCATTTTCGCTTTGCAAAATTACATTTAACCCAACAGGGATATAATTGGCAACAAGCGTTGGAATTCCAATTCCAAGATTAACATAATAGCCATCTTTTAATTCCATTGCAATTCTTTTTGCTATTTGATATTTATCTAGGGGCATCGTTGAACTATTATTTTATTTAAAAGATGGAATGTTTTGATTATTTTTTTTGAAGAGTCGTTTTTTGCTCAATTCTTTTTTCATATTGAACACCTTGGAAAATCCTGTGAACGAATATACCAGGAGTATGAATATGATTAGGGTCCAACTGACCAGCGGGCACCAATTCTTCAACTTCTGCTATGGTTATTTTTCCGGCCATTGCCATTAAAGGATTGAAATTCCTGGCCGTATCTTTATATATCAAATTACCCATTGTGTCTCCTTTCCATGCTTTTACAATTGCGAAATCAGCATCAAAAGCCATCTCCATTAAATAATCTTTACCATTGAAATTTCTCATTTCTTTTCCTTCTGCAACTTCAGTACCAACTCCTGCAGGAGTAAATATTGCTGGCATTCCATACCCTGCAGCCATACATCGAGTGGCTAAAGTACCTTGCGGTATTAATTCCACTTCTAATTCCCCTGATAACAATTGCCTTTCAAATTCGGCGTTCTCGCCAACATACGAAGACACCATTTTTTTTACCATTTTCTTTTGCAGCATCAATCCAATCCCAAAATCATCAACTCCGGCATTATTTGAAATACAAGAAAGTTCTTTAACTCCTTTTTGCACTAATGCCTGTATACAATTTTCAGGAATGCCGCATAAGCCAAAGCCCCCTAGCATTATAACACTACCATCGATGATATCAAATATTGCATCCGCTGCTTTTTCATAAACCTTATTCATACTGATTGCTTTTAAAAAATTAGAAACTTTAAGGTGTATAAAATATTAATCCAACCTATTAGTAGTGTCGCCAAACATTAGAATGCGTTTATTATTCAATATACTATCAATTACACCTACCATTAAATCAGGATTTGCGAGATAGAACTCATAACTTTTATCATACTTATTCTTGTCTATATGATGCTGTTTCAATATCACACCCTGCAATTTTGCTAACTCTAATGTATCATTTTTAGACATACTATTTTTTGTATGATTACTGAACAACACTTCTGCATTTACATTGTCCCACAATATAGCCTCCATTTCTTTTGGCGAAATGATTCCATTGGGCACCTTTTCAATTGCACCATTCTTGCATGAGGAAACAAATAGTACGATTACTAATAAAATAACCAAGCAAAGATGTAAATATTTCATCTTGATAA
>CANICR010000038.1 GCA_947466405.1 Chitinophagaceae bacterium
GATTTTTTTTCAAAACATCATTTTTGTCGATCCGATAAAAATGGTAAAAAATAGTGTCACTCGGGTGGTGGAACTGGTAGACACGCAGGACTTAAAATCCTGTTCGCAGTAATGCGAGTGACGGTTCAATTCCGTTCCCGAGTACTAAAAGTCAGAACGAGAATGAGAGCGAGAGCGATCATGAAGTTCTGACTTTTTTCTTCGCTCTGATTCTGTTTCTCGCACTCATTAAATCAAATTATTTTTATCGGGCAAGAATTCCATCAAATCCATTGCCACTCGCTTAAATTTTTTTACTATAAAGATTACTTGTATAATGTAAAACCCACTAACATCGTGGGTTTTGTTGTTTGAGCGTCTCTTTGTTAGTAAAACTGAAGCCGTATTGCCTTTTTCTACTTTACATAATCTATTAACTTTAATGATGCTTAAAGATTTAACTTTGATTTTCAAGATTTTCAAATTTGGTATTTGTAAATATGAAAAAAAATAGGGTAAACGAAATTGATCTATTGCGATTTATAGCCGCAATGATGGTGGTGTTTTTTCATTATGCTTTTCGTGGATATGCTGCTGATGAAAAGTCGGCCCTCTCTTATCCACTATTGGCACCAACATTCAAGTATGGTTATCTTGGTGTTCAACTTTTTTTTATGATAAGTGGATTTGTAATACTCATGACTGCAGCTAAGGGTAGCCTAAGAAACTTTGTCATCTCCAGAATAGTTAGGCTTTTTCCTGCATTCTGGGTATGCTGCACCATCACCTTTCTTGTAATTCTATTTGCAGGAGCACCACGCTACGTTGCAACCTTTGGTCAATATCTAGTCAATATGACTATGCTCAGTGGTTTTGTAAAAGTGCCTTCAATTGATGGGGCATACTGGTCATTATTTGTTGAACTTCGTTTTTATTTGTTGATATCAATAATGTTAATTGTTGGTAGAATTCAACAGGCTCAAACATTTATTATCATTTGGTTAATTGCTACTATTGTGCTTTTAGTCTACCCAATTGGTATTTTGAATTCTATGTTGATAACAGATTTTGCAGTTTTCTTTATTGCCGGAACGACATTTTTTCTAATTTGGGCTAAAGGAATATCTATAACTAGAATTATAATCATTTTCGTTTCATGGTGTATAGCAGTTTTTCAATCCATAGAAGGACTTAGATATTTTGAAAGTCATTACAAAACTTCTATGAACCCCTTTGTTGTTGCTGCAATTATAACCTCTTTCTTTACCATAATGACTTTTGTATCAATAAGTCGTACAGGTTTTTTTGGTCGCAAACGCTGGTTATTCATTGGGGCAATAACATATCCTCTATATCTGCTTCATCAAAATATCGGCTTTATTATTTTTAATAATGCCTATGTATATTTAAACATACACTTGTTATTCTGGTCCACAATTATTGGAGCTATCCTATCTGCCTATTTAGTAAATTTTTTAATTGAAAGAAGATTTTCAATTCCTTTAAAAATTGCCCTTTACAGATTCTCGGATTATGTACTATTTCATTTTTCAAAATTCTACAATAGAAATATCGAAAAGTTAATAAAGTTTTGATTTATTGAGGAAAGGTAAGATGTAAATAATTTACTTTAGAATATCAGTTATAGAAGCGCATGATAAATAAATTATGATAATTTGGTTTAACAGATAAAAAATTATGGATCGTATTGATCTTTATGTTATCAGTAAACGTGCAGTTATTCAGTTCGCAAATATTAATTTGTATAAAATAGCCATTCGATAAATTTCAAACCAACAGGGAATAAAATAAAGACTATATTAGCTAACCAAAATAAACAAAGCAATAACACATGAAAATAATAGGTTCATTTTTAGTATGTTATTTTATTCTTACTATTGCTTCAGCACAGCAGACGAATATTTATAATCCTTCAGCTAATGCCGCTGATGATATTAGTGCTGCAATAAAAAAAGCCAAGGAAGAGCATAAGTTTGTATTGATACAAGGTGGTGGTAATTGGTGTAAGTGGTGTGTGGAATTTTACAATGTGTGTAAAGCCGACAATAAACTTGATTCGATGATTAATGCAAACTTTATCTGGTATCATTTAAATTATAGCAAGGAAAATAAAAATTTGGATTTGTTTGCTAAATATAATTATCCCCAGCGATTTGGATTTCCAGTATTTATTATTTTAAATGAAAAAGGGGAGAGAATTCATACACAAAATTCGGAATACCTAGAAGATGGGAAGTCGAGCTATGACAAGAAAAAGGTATTTTCTTTCTTAGAAATGTGGAGTCCAAAAGCAATGGACCCCACAAAGTATTAATTATTTTTCTAGAAAATATTATTTCATTTCTATCACAAAATCATTGGTGGCTTTTCTTACTTTTTTTAAACTAGCCAACCAATCTTTTTCTGTATCTCTGTATCCTAGCGGAAGTAATACTACACTTTTAAGTCCTTTGTCTTTTAAATTCAATAACTTATCTAATTCGCCTGCATTAAATCCTTCCATAGGGGTACAATCTACTTCTTCAATAGCTGCTGCAGCAATCGTTATACCTAAACATAAATAAGCTTGTTTTGCTGCGTGTGTAAAATTTTCTTCGGGTGATTTTGATGGGTAAGTTGACAATAAATATTTTCGATAGTTTTCCCAACCTTCATTAGTAAACCCTCTTACTTCATTAGTTAAATCAAACATCTTGTTGATTCTTTCAGCAGTGTACGTGTCCCAGGCTGTAAAAATCAATAAATGAGAACAATCAGAAACCATAGATTGATTATTGGATATTGCTTTTATTTTATCCTTTAAATCCTGGTCAGTTACTACAATCAATTCAATTGGTTGTAGTCCGCTTGAAGTAGGTGCAAGCCTAGCCGCTTCAATAATATTATCGATTTTCTCTTGTGGAACTTTTGCTCCATTCATGGCTTTTGTTGCATATCGCCAATTTAATGCCTTGGTAAAATTCATATTTTTTTTCTTGCAAAGTTATATCCTTATTCAGTAAAAATAACATGACAAGAATAAGATTTGGATTTATTTATCGGTATAATAATTATTATCAAAATTGTATAGCTTATTTGCTTCTAGAATTTAAAATTATTGAACAAATGATGCAATTTTAAATATAACTAACTTTGTTTTTAATTACATTTCTATACTTTTACACTTAAATTTATTAATATGGATCAACTAGATCTTGGCGTTGGAACTCGATTGCAGCATACATTACACGGACCTGGTGTAATCGTTGGGGTTAGATATGCTACTTATCTAATTTCGTTTATTAATGTAGGGGTGAAAGAAATAGAAAAAAATGACACTCAATTGGATGATATTATTCCCGAAAATGTATCAGTAGAAATTGAAACTGTTTCAGAAGTTGAAAAATCGCTGCTTCAAATTTTGAGGATGTGGTCTGATTCAAACGAAATTGTGCCCTTGGGAGATAGATGGAAAGGTGGGTTAATGTTACTGCAACCTGCTGATAAAACACAAAAAGCTAAAGAAATTCCAATAGATATTTTTTTTCATAAAATAGTGATGTTAAGAGACAGATTGAGGGTGATGGAACAGCAAATTAATGCACATAAATTACTCAGTGACGAAGACAAGGTTAATTTACAACAATACATTACGCGTATTTATGGCACCCTCACTACATTTAATGTGTTGTTTAAAAATAAAGAAAACTGGTTTGTAGGAGAAAAAGGTAGTGCAGAATAGCTATTTTTATTTGTTGAAAAACAATCTGGTTTCATCTTGCAAAATCAATACAAGCGCATTCCCTTTAATATAGTATTCAGCAGAATTATTATCAATTAAATCATTCAGGAGCTTTACGTCACTCTTATTAGGGTTCCCTTTTGTTGGAGTTAAATTGTAAAATTGAATACTACTGCCTTTGACTTTTATTTTTCCATAAAAAGTAATAGTCCCATTAAATCCCTTAAAATTATTTTTCAATAAATTTACTTGTAAGTTAGGGAGTCCTTTCAGAAACATTTTTTCATTGAGGCTATCGGAACTAATTTTATTTAATACCCAAGTATCATTCAAGCGATAGTCAAATGAAAACTCGCCCATGCCCGTATATTTATTTCCCCCAATTAGGACATCAACTTTTTTTTGGTTATTTTTTTTTGATGTTTCGATTAGCGTAATAGTCATTTCTTGGTTGCCACTTTTTGCCGCATATATTTCAACATTATTATTATTTTGCTGTAACGGAAAAACTGGGGAGGTGCTTATGTGCAAATCGTTTGACGCATTAAAAGAGAAATTGTTATTAAAGCTCATTTCTAATGTCCAATGAACTGGGTTTTCCCCATGGGCCAGGAAATCAATGCCATTGTGAAATGTTGAAGCCACTAAAGGGTGGGCTCGTATTAATTGTTGCTGTTGTTTGTACTTTTTTGACAGATGGCTATTGCTGCATGCATTGATGAATGTTAAAAAAAGTAACATTATTGCAATGTTAAAAATAAGGAGCATTCTTTTCATCGATGCAATCTACTAATAATTAATAAATAATATTTCATACTAGTTGCAATCCTCTGATGAATTAATCCTAATTTTATTAACTAATTAAATGGTACTATGAAAAAAGTAAGCTTCATCATTTGTTTATTCTTGGTTGCTTGTCATTCTTCCAGCAAAATAACTACAACAGCAGATCGACCAAATCAATCAATGATATTTGACGGAAAATTATTTACAGCACTTTATCAGCAGCAATCGGCAGAATATAAAGCCCTTTGCTTGCAAGCCTATAACTTTGCCGCTATCAGATTAAATGAATATAAGGCAACGTCAACATTACCAAAAGTGATTATTACTGATATTGATGAAACGGTTTTAGACAATAGCCCATTTGCCGTTCATCAGGGATTATTGCATAAAGAATTTGATTATAATGCTTGGTTTGAGTGGACAAGTAAAGCTATCGCAGATACAGTACCTGGGGCGCCTGCTTTTTTGAAATTGGCTGCCAGTAAAGGAGTTGAAATATTTTACATAACAAACAGGGATGAAAAGGAGCGGGAAAGCACTTTGAGAAATCTTTCGAAATATAATTTACCTAATACAGATAATGAGCATTTGATTTTAAAAACAAATGGTTCGAGTAAAGAATTAAGAAGACAGCAAGTAGCAGCTACTCACGAAATTGTGATGTTAGTGGGGGATAACCTTGGAGATTTCAGTTATTTGTTTGACAAAAAATCAACAGCCGATCGCGAAAAGAATGTGAATTTTTCATTAAATGATTTTGGTAAAAAATTTATTGTTATTCCAAATCCAGGCTATGGCGATTGGGAAGGAGCGTTATTGAATTACAACTTTAAACTCACTGCACAACAAAAAGATTCGGTGTATAAAGCAGTTTTAAAAAATTACTAATAACTTGCCGACAGCCAGAGAAAGAGAGAATTAAATCATGTAATATGTAGATGATTTAAAAACTTCTATTTGGATCGAAATTTTCCAACTCCTTACTTACCGCGTTTAAAAAGGTTGAGCCTAAAGCGCCATCAATAATTCTGTGATCATAACTCAGTGAAATGTACATCATGTGTCGTATTCCAATGGTATCTCCTTGAGGTGTTTCTATAACCATTGGGCGTTTTTTAATTGCGCCAACAGCCATTATAGCTACTTGTGGTTGATTGATGATGGGAGTGCCCATGATACTGCCGAAAGTGCCCACATTGGTTAACGTGAAAGTTCCGCCAACAGTATCATCAGGTTTTAATTTATTATTCCTTGCTGCGTTAGCCAGCCCATTGACCTTTTTTGTTAAACCAATTAAATTCAATTGGTCTGCATTTTTTATTACAGGCACTATTAGATTTCCTGATGGAAGGGCAGTAGCCATTCCGATATTTAAATCTTTTTTTACAATAATTTTATCTCCATCAAGTGAGCTACTGAGCAAAGGGTATTTCCTTAAATTTTTTACAATGGCTTCTATAAATAATGGGGTGAAGGTAATTTTTTCACCTTCTCTTTTTTCAAATTCTTTTTTAATTCTTTCTCTCCATAAAACAAGATTGGTTACATCGCATTCGGAGAAGCTAGTAACGTGAGGGCTTGTATGCTTGCTATCTACCATGTGCTTTGCAATTAATTTGCGCATGCGATCCATTTCGATAATTTCAACATTGCCCTGATATATGGCAGGGGATTGATTGGTAGATTCAGACACTTGATTATTTTTCACAACAGCAACCTCTTGTGGTATGCTTGCCGGAGCAGAAGTTTGGTTGTTGTTTTTTCGGTTATCTACATAAGCCAATATATCTCTTTTACTCACCCTTCCATCTTGTCCAGTGCCAGAAATATTTTCTAATTCCGACATGCTGATGCCTTCACTTTGAGCAATATTTAACACCAAAGGTGAATAAAAACGTAATGACTGTCCTGAAGATGAATGGCTTTTTTGTTGGGCAGGTAGGTATGGAATATCTTCTATCACATTAGCTTCTTCTATTTCTTTATTAGGAACTACAGGTGCTGGAACTGATGCAGTTGTTGTTGCGCCTGATGCGATTTTTATTTTTGCTATAACCGTACCTATAGGTACTACATCATTTTCTTTGTATAAGATAGCTTCAATAATTCCTTCTGCAGTTGATGGGATTTCACTATCAACTTTATCCGTTGCAATATCAAGAATAGTTTCATCCATTGCCACTTTATCGCCAGGCTGTTTGTGCCATCTTAAAATAGTGGCTTCCATGATACTTTCGCCCAACTTTGGCATTATTAAATCAACTAAGCTCATAAATTATATATAAAGTAAAAAATAGATCATTTTAACAAAGGCAAATGTAAGTAAAAAGCATTATTTGGAGGGAGCAAACTATAATTTAAAAAAATACTTTATAATTATTTAATATTTCGACTAATTGGTTGAAGAGATTATTTAAGGAGGCTATTTTATTAATAAAAAATACTGACGAAATCGATTTTCGTTGGATGCTTTCTATTTATCAGCTTGTTTTACTAATAATTCTCTTAAAAGATTTAACGCATTCATTGCTGTTAATTGAATGTTTTTTTGTCTGTCAAATCTAAAATGAAATTGTTTAGTAATAATAGAAGCATGGCTACCTACGGCTACCCAAACAGTGCCTACTGGTTTTTCTGCTGAACCTCCATCGGGCCCCATAATGCCTGATACCGCTATTGTGTAATCTGTATTTAATTGATGTAATAATCCCATTGCCATTTCTATTACAACTTCTTCACTTACTGCTCCATTATTGAGTAGGGTTTCTTGTTGTACGTTCAACTGTTGTTCTTTTATTTCGTTTGAATAAGCAATGATGCTTCCTTTGAAAATTTTTGATACCCCCGGTATACTTGTAATCAAGTGAGCAATATATCCTCCCGTGCAACTTTCGGCAGTCCCTAGGGTTTTATTATTTTGTAGCAATAAATTAGTTACAATTTTTTCCATGGGTATATCTTCATTGATTACTAAGTAGTCGTTAACTAATTGTTGTAATTCAATAAATAAAGCATCAATTTCAGAGTTTATTTCTTCTTTTTTTACGCCCATGGAACTAAGCCGTAATCTCACGATTCCATAATTGGGTAAATAGGCCAATTTAATATGAGCAGGCAATGTATTTTCGAAATCCTGAATCAAATCTGCGAGCATAGATTCGCCAATACCAAAGGTTACCAATGTTCTATGAGCAATAGATAATAAATTAAATTTTTCAGGTAATAATGGGATAACATTTTCTTCCATTATTCCTTTCATTTCATGAGGGACACCCGGCATGCTAACAAAAACTTTTCCATTTTTTTCAAACCACATTCCAGGTGCTGTTCCTCTTTTATTAATAAGTACTTTGCAGGTGTCTGGCACTTCTGCTTGCTTTTTATTTCTTTCAGTTATAGGGCGCTTAAAAACTTTTTCAAAAAGATAGGTAACATTTTCTAATGTTTCTGTATTCACTATCATTTTTCCATCGAAATATTTACACAATAAAGGCTTGGTAATATCGTCGGCCGTGGGGCCTAATCCTCCAGTGATCAAAATAAGATCTGCGTGTGTACTTTCTTCCTCCAAAGCTTTCCAGATCTCATCCCATTTGTCGCCTACAGCAACCCTTCTGATTACACTGATTCCGGATTTATTTAATTGTTGTGCAATCCATGCGCTGTTGGTATCAATCACTTGACCTATTAATAATTCATCTCCAATGGTTATGATAGAAGCATTTGTCATTTATCAAAAATAAACTATTGCAGATACTTTCTAATTATATAGAGTCGAATTTTTTTTAGGTATCTTTGTTTTTCAAAATAATAATTTATGAAAACTCAGGACTTTAAAAATCACATGAAAGTTGCTCCAAGGGCATATTATGTTGGCTTAGTCATGGCCTTACTTGTTATTGTCTTTTCGCTTCTTCATCGTAGAGGGTTAGCTAATGGATGGGACGGGATGTTGTTGCCGTTTCTATTGATTGATATAAGTGTAGGAGTATTGTTAATAGGTTATTTTGCGAGAGCCTTTGCATTGAAAGCTCAAGACAGAGCGATCAGAGCGGAAGAGAACTTGAGGCATTTTGTTTTGAGCGGCAAGTTACTAGATAGCAGGGTAAAGATTTCTCAAATTATTGCACTAAGGTTTGCTTCAGACGAAGAATTTATTGCTTTAGCTATAAAAGCAGTTGATGAAAACTTAAGTAATAAAGAAATAAAGCAGTTAATCAAAAACTGGAGAGGCGATTATTACCGAGTATAATTTAGTTTCCTGATTTTATAATTCACACATGTATACATCTGAAACAACCATACGTGTTCATTATGCACTTACAGATCAAATGGGGGTCGTTTATCATGGTCATTATGCGCAATTTTATGAAATAGGCAGAACGGATGCCATTAGAGCATTAGGCTTTACATATAAGAATATAGAAGCAATGGGTATAATAATGCCGGTGATAGATTTGCACCTGAAGTTTTTATTGCCAGCGAAATATGATGATCTAATTACCGTAAAAACCTTTTTAAAGGAAATTCCGCAATCCCATAAAGTTATTTTTTATGGCGAAATATATAACGAAAAGAATCAGCTCCTGAATATAGGAGAGGTTACCATGTATTTCATGGAATCGCAAACAATGAAAAAATGTTTGATGCCGGAAGCGTTAAATCTAAAGCTTCAGCAATTCTTTTAGCATTTGATTTTATTTTCCTGAAATGCCATCAACACTAGCTTTGCCAGGGCCAATCATCAGTAACACTAAGAAAGCGCCTAGATATAAAGTAGCACTAGCGCCATCTCCAAAAATATCACCATTGTGAACTTTAAATAGGGCGAAAGCCATGCATATAATTAATGGGATTGATGCTAGTCTGGTAAATAATCCAAGTAAAATAAAAAGTCCACAGAAAAATTCAGCAAAAACGGTCAATAGTAAAGAGGTGGTTTTACCTAAATTAAGAAAGTTGATTTTAAAAGAGTCTTTATTGGCTATGATTTCTGAAAAATGTACTAGTTTATCATATCCATGCTTCATGATGAGTACTCCAAAAACCAATCTCAATAAAAAGATAGCCATATTAAACATAGCAGGAGAGTAATTTGTAGAAATTAATTTTTTCATCTGTTAGTTAGGTTTTAAATTATTTTGATGAGTGCTAAAAAAAACTCTTTTTTGAGTTTATTGTTAAAAATAATCATTTTTTATCAACCTGTTAACAACAGTATTGAAAATAATTCATTTTGTTTACAATGCTTTTTGTGGATTTATTTAAAATAATGGATGTTTCATCGGCTACTATTTTTAACTTTGACAAAATTAACTGAAATCCTTAAAATGAAATTACCCATAAAATCGATTCTTCTTGTTTTAAGTGCATTACAATCTTTTTTGCTTTTCGCCCAACCTTATTCAATTCCAGCTGAAAAAGAAAAGTTGTTTTATGAAGTGAAAGGGTATTGCAATAACCAGCAATTTCAATTTGCTTATCCTTTATTAAAGGACTTAAGAAAATATTATAAAATTAATTCGGTTAAGGAGGAAAGTTATATAGCTGAAGAAGTTGATTTCTATTATATAGTTTGTGAAATAAAATTATTGCATTCTACTGCAGAATCTGATGCCATTGATTTTATTCAGGAAGATCATATTAATTCATTGAATCAGCAGATGTGTTTTTATTTAGCTCATTATTACTATCAAAAAAATAAATTCGAAAAAGCTATTGAATATTTTAGATTATCTTCTTACGATAATTTAACGAATGAACAAATTGCAGAAGTTAAATTTGAAATGGCTTATTCCTATTTTAGTTTAAATAATTTTAAAGAAGCGAAGCCTCTTTTCAATGAAATTTGTCAAATCACATCCAGCAAATGGAATTATGCGGCTAATTATTATTTTGGCTTTATTTGTTATTACAATAAAGAATATTCCGAAGCATTGAACTCATTTACCTTGATTCAAAATCAGCCTGACTATCAAATGGTGGTTCCCTATTACATTGCGGACATATTATATGAACTTGGACAAAGAGAAGAAGCGTTGAGGTATGGTGATAGTGTCATTCTTGCCAATGGCTCTTTATTTTATCTAAATGAATTAAATCTTTTACTGGCTCATTTGAATTACGAAAAGAAAAATTATACTAATGCTTTGAAATATTATGAAAGCTTTGTGCGCGCTAAATCAACTGTAACAAAAGAAGTATTGTATGAGCTGAGTTATTGTTATTTACAAACTAATAATACAAACAAGGCTATTGAGGGATTTAAGAAACTTAGCAATGAAAGAGATTCTTTGGGGCAAAATAGCATGTACCAATTAGGTAAATTGTATTTAAGTATTCAAGATAAGCCAAATGCCCGAATTGCATTTCAGTATGGGGCCTATAATAATAGCAACAAAACCCAGCAAGAAATATCAAGGTTCAATTATGCAAAATTATCTTTCGACCTCGACTATCAGGATATTGCGCTTAGTGAAATTAAAAGTTTCCTAAAAGATTATGAGGGTTCCTATTATTATTCAGAAGCTAAAGAAATCCTAGTAAGTTTACTAGCAAAAACCAATGATTTTAAGGAAGGCTTAGCTTTGTACGATAGTATAAAAAATCCTTCAGCTGCTTTAAAAAAAGTATACCCAACATTGCTTTATGGAAGAGCAGTTGAATTGATAAATGATCAGCAGTTAAGCGATGCTGCTAAATTACTTTCGAAAATAACAGTCCTTGCTGACGCTATTAAAATATTTCCTTATGCTAAATTCTGGCTTGGAGAAATTGCATACAGAGAAAAAAGGTATGATGATGCCGTACTTCATTTAAATGATTTTTTGCAATCAAAGGTTTCTTCACAAGGAGAAGCTTCTATTGAAAATGGAAGATATTCTCTAGGCTATAGTTATTTTCAAAAAGAGGAGTATAAAAAAGCATTACTTCAGTTTGAGGAAATAATAAAAAGTAAAAGCCCTTCTTCTGATAATTTTCAGCAAGACATTTTGATAAGAAGCGCTGATTGTAATTATATGCTTAAAGATTATGCAAATGCTATTGCCAAATATAATGATATAATAGCCAAGGGTTCAAGTCAGGCTGATTATGCTTTGTATCAGAAAGCGATGATTGCAGGAATTAAAAATACTGATGAAAAAATCAGGTTATTGAATTTATTAAAGCAACAATTCCCAGCAAGCTCATTGTTAATAGAGGCTGAAATAGAAATCGCGTTGTCTTATATTGCGGATATGAAATTCTCGGAAGCAATTCCTTATTTAAAAAATATACTTAGTAATAAAGATGCTGTACGAATGAAGCCAATCGCTTATTTAAAGCTCGGCCTTTCTTATTATAACATTAATGATAATGAGGAGGCTTTGAAAAATTATCGTCAACTTATTCAGGACTATCCTCTTTCTTTCGAATCTCATGAAGCACTTAATATTGTTAAGGATATTTATGTTGAAGAGGGGAAGCCTAATGATTATATAGATTTACTGAGGAGTAATGGCATTAATGTACAAATCAATGAACAGGATTCATTAAATTATATTGCTGCGTTTAAAAAGTTTGAATCAAATGATTACGTTTCTGCAAACGAAGGATTTACCGCGTATTTGTCAAAATATATAAATGGCAATTATGTGCTAGAAGCGAATTATTTCAATGCTATTGCTCATCAAAAAAATAAGCAGTTTGTAAAAGCGAAAAAAGGATTTGAATATGTATATCGGGCAGGGATGAATCCATTTTATGAAAGCTCATTATTGGAATTAGCTCAGATTTATTATTTTGAACTACAACGCTATGACAGTGCTAAAAAGTATTTCGAAATACTGGTTAATACTGCGGTAGATAATGCGAATCAGTTAGAAGCGCTTAGGGGATTAGTAAGGAGTTATTATCAATTAAAAAATTATAAAAACGCCTCAATCAATTCAAATGAATTGTTAAGAAGGAAAGGCATCAGTACAGATGATAAGTCTATTGCGATGTTGGTGTTGGGAAAATCTCAGCAAGTGGAAGGTGATTGCTTAAGCGCCATCGATAATTTCAAGACATTGTCATTGATGAACACATCTGCATGGGGCGCTGAATCAAGGTATGAAATGGCTGATTGCTTTTTCACTTTAAATAATTTGCCTGAATCCGAGAAAGCAGCACTTTCTGTTATTAAAGAAACGGGTTCTTATGATTTATGGGTTACAAAATCCTATATATTATTAGGAGATATTTTTATGAAGCGAAAAGATTATTTCAATGCGAAGGCTACTTTTGAGAGTATATACAAAAATGCCGTCATTGTTGATTTGAAAAAAGAAGCAAAGCAAAAATTTGAGGCAGCGATTATCGAAGAAAAGAAACAAAAAAAATAAAATATTCAGCTATACATGAAACACCTTATTCTATTGATATGCTTTTTAACTGGTTATGTTTTTTTGTTTGCACAAAATGACACTATGGGTAATACAAGCGTTACTATTACATCATCGTATAAGCCAATGATGAAAAGCCCTGTCAAAATCACATTCTCTGGTACTCAATTAAAATCAGATACTTTAAAGCGAATTTCGCCATATGATATACCCGCTCAAAATTTATATTATAGATATCAGTCGATTAATCTCAGTCCACTTGCATTGCAAAATGACTCAATTCTTTTGCAGCCTGATTTAAGTAATTATGTAAAAATAGGTTACGGCAATTATTATACACCCTATTTGAATGTTGGATATGGTTTCAAGAAAAATGCCACTTACATTGTTAATTCGTACTTGAATTATACTGCTTCGAAAGGAAATGTTCTTAATCAGGATTTTTCTTCATTGTTATTTAAAACAACTGGCAGTTATTTTTTTACTAAAAACGAGTTGTATTCAAAAGTGGGAGTATCAAGAAATCAGCAATATTTATATGGGTATGATCATGAACAGTATTCGTATGATAAAATGGAGGTATCTCATTTATTTAGAAATGTTAGTATAGCAGTTGGGTATAGAAATACACAGACAAATACCACTCAATTAAATTACAATCCAAATGTTGCACTTAGTTTGTTTTCTAATAAAGACTCTGTGCAAGAAAATACGATTTGTGTAAACGTACCTGTTTCAAAAAAAATAAACAATCAATGGTCTGCTGGTCTTAATGTGGCAATAGATTTAACTAATTACAAGAATATTAATCATCTTTTGGGAAGCACTTCGGTAAAAAATAATTTATTTTCAATTGATCCATCCGTTGTGTACAAATATTCGATAAGTAATATAAAAGTTGGAGCTTTAATGGCGATTGATAATGGCAGTTTTATATTAATGCCAAATGTGAAGTTTGAGTATCCATTTCTCAGAGAAAAACTAATCTTCCATGGTGGCCTATCTAGTACTATTGAAAAAAATACCTATAAAAATTTAACAGAAATCAATCCTTATCTAACTCGATTATCCACTCAAACCAATACTTCTAAAAAAGAAATGTATGGTGGTGTGAAGTTGAATATTGGTAAGCATCTAGCTGTTAATTTTCTATCCGGAATTGTTATCTATAAGAATATGCCCTTATTTATAAATGACACAACAGACGTATCAAAAGATTATTTATTTAACCTAGTAAATGAACTACAGTTGCATAGTTTTGTATCTCATTTGGATTTGAGTTATATTAATAAGGATAAACTTATTATTACTGGTAGCATTACATACAATGATTATTATCATTTAACAAATAATCAACATCCATGGAATTTATTTCCAGTTGAGTTAAAAATGAATATTCAATGGATGCCAATAAAAAAGATAAAATTATCAAGTGATGTATTTTCTTTTTCTGACAGTAAGTACTTGCAAAAAGGCGGGGTGGTGCAATCTAATAAAGGGGCTGTGCATTTAAATGCTTCAGTAGATTATCAAATAAATAAAAGAGTTAGCTCATTTATCAATCTTAATAATATCTTTGGCAAAAATTACGAACGTTGGCATAATTATCCAGTTTATGGAGCTGGAATTTTGGGAGGTATAAAATGTAGTTTTTAATAGTATTTCTTATGCTGAATAAATTAATTGAACAATATTTAATCATACATCAGCAATGTCCATTGCCTGGTGTTGGGTTTTTGAAGTTAACTGAGATTCACGCCAGTATTAATAATTCTGATAAGCAAATCAATGCCCCTTCTCAGCAAATTTCATTAATGATAGAGGAATTATCAGCA
>CANICR010000039.1 GCA_947466405.1 Chitinophagaceae bacterium
CCTATTGTTTTTGCTGAAAAAATATTTGACCCCACAAAGCCAACTGTTTTGGTGTATGGGCATTATGATGTTCAACCAGCAGAGCCTTTAGAACTATGGAATAACGATCCATTCGAACCAACTATCGTAGATGGGAAAATTTTTGCAAGAGGAAGTTGCGATGATAAAGGACAAGTATACATGCATGTGAAAGCATTTGAAACAATGGTTCAAACAAACTCTCTTTTTTGCAATGTAAAATTTTGTATAGAAGGGGAAGAAGAAGTCGGATCTCCTAACTTAGGTAAATTTGTTTCTGCTCATAAAGATTTGCTGAAAGCTGATTGTGTGTTAATCAGCGATAGCGCCATGATTAGTTTAGAAAATCCAAGTATTGATATTGGTGTACGAGGATTAAGCTATATAGAGGTGGAAATCACTGGACCTAATCGTGATTTACATAGTGGCGTGTATGGTGGAGCGGTAGCCAACCCTATTACAATATTAGCAAAAATGATTGCTTCTTTGCATGATGAAAATAATCACATCACCATTCCTGGTTTTTACGATGATGTAGTTGTTGCTACAGCAGAGGAAAGAGCCCTGATGGCTAAAGCACCATTCAATGAAAAAGAGTATGCAGATGATTTAGGTGTTAAAGAATTATGGGGCGAAAAAGGTTTTACTACCAATGAGAGAACTGGCATAAGACCTACCTTGGAATTAAATGGAATTTGGGGTGGCTATATTGGAGAAGGCGCTAAAACAGTTTTACCTTCTAAAGCCTTTGCAAAAATATCAGCAAGATTAGTGCCTAATCAAATATCACAAAAGATGACTGATTTGCTTATTAATCACCTTAAAAAAATAGCCCCTCCTTATATTACATTAAAAGCCTCTTTACATCATGGTGGTGAGCCTTATATGACACCTATTGATAGTAAAGCCTATAAAGCAGCAGCTAAAGCAATGGAAACAACTTTTGGGAAAGTGCCTATCCCAGTTCGTGGTGGTGGCAGCATCCCTATTTGTTCTTTGTTTGAAAAAGAATTGGGAATCAAAATCGTATTTATGGGTTTCGGACTAGATAGTGATAATCTTCATAGTCCAAATGAAAAATATGATATCGCTAATTATTACAAAGGCATTGAAACAATACCTTACTTTCACAAATACTTTGCAGAATTGTAACAAAAATTTTATTGCTCATTATAATAAAAAATTCCTAAAGAACTAACATAACTATTTCAGTAATATATTTGTAAAAAAGGCCATTCTTAAATGGTCTTTTTTATTGCATAAGCAATTACCATAATCGCCAACAACAAAATTATAAATGCCAATATAGATTTCTTATTAGCAAAATTAATTGTCCATCCCATGGCAGGATTCCTCTTTGGAGGGAACCACCTTTTATCTTCTTTATTGTAATAAATAAACCCACCACAAATCCAATTTGAAGCATCTTTGTGCCATGCGTTAATTACCTCTTTTGATGGCTTATTATTTGATCTGCCCATTTCTTTTTCTTTTATATTTAAATTTAACAAAAATCAAGATGCTTTAATTATTAAAAAGCTTCTGATATTGTAGCATTTTTCTTATTTTTAACGCCTTATTCAAAAATAAATATACTATGAATCATTATAAGATTTTCTTTTCAATGCTTTTTGCAGTCACCCTTATTTCTTGTAAGAAAAAAACCACTCTAGAAAATAGCGGAAATGTAAACCCTATTCCTACTATAACAGCTATTTCTCCTAATAGTAAAACAGCCGGAAGTCCTGCATTTACTATGACTATAAAAGGAACTCATTATATTGCAAACTCTGTTGTGAAATGGAATGGATTTTCTTTGCCAACCATTTTTTCCAATGACTCTACATTAACCGCCACAATAAGTGACTCTTTGATAGCAACTCCAAGTATCGACAGTATCACCGTTTTTAATACAACGCCTGGAGGAGGAATATCCAATACTGCTATTTTTACTTGTAGTTCAAA
Organism: Chitinophagaceae bacterium; assembly: GCA_947466405.1. Classification (GTDB taxonomy): domain Bacteria; phylum Bacteroidota; class Bacteroidia; order Chitinophagales; family Chitinophagaceae; genus Ferruginibacter. The sequence goes on from CANICR010000039.1 coordinate 1,984, forward strand.
TCAAACAAATCCTACACCAACATTAACCTCCATTTCTCCAGCAAGTATCACTGCAGGATCAACCGCTTTTACATTAACAGCCAATGGAACTAATTATAATACTAGCTCAAAAATCAATTGGAATGGATCTGCACTAACAACAACCTATGTAAGCGCCACTCAATTAACAGCATCAATTAGTGCATCACTAATAACTACTGCAGGCACCGCTAATGTTACCATATTTAACACTACTCCTGGAGGAGGCACTTCTACTGCAAAAACTTTTACCATTAATGCTGCCTCTACAACAAAGAAATTTTTGTTTGATGCAAAAAAAGGTGAAACATTAGGAAATGCAGACTGGGTGATTGATCAAGATAATAGCCCTCAACGAATTCCAACACCAGCACAATCCACTATTACTTCTTCTACACCTGAAACATATTGGTCTGGCGCCTTATCTAGCTGGGGAATTGCTTTAGCAAAACTAGGACATACAGTAGAAACGCTACCTTCTTCAGGAACAATCACCTACAACAATAGTTCAAATGCTCAAGATCTTTCTAATTATGATGTATTTGTAGTGGATGAACCAAATATTAAATTCACCACTACTGAAATGCAAGCTATTATCAATTTTGTAAACAATGGCGGTGGGCTATTCATGATTTCAGACCATACTAATTCAGACAGAAATTTTGATGGCTGGGATTCTCCCGCTATATGGAACGATCTAATGACAAACAATGGCATCACTACCAATCCTTTCGGATTTTCTATTGATTTAACCAATGTTAACTTAACAAGCAATAATGTATTAACTGGAAATTCCACGAATACTATCTTACATGGCTCTCAAGGAAATGTAACTCAATTGGATATTAGTGATGGAGCTACCCTTACACTTAATACTTCAGCTAATGCCACCGTAAAAGGATTAATTTGGGAGAATACGTATGCTCAAACTAATACACATGTATTATGTGCTTCTGCTTCATATGGCACGGGAAGAGTTGTAGTGATAACGGATAGCTCCCCTATGGATGATGGCACCACCACATCAGGAGATGTTGTTTATGTAGATTGGCCTCGCTACAGCCATATCCCATTAATCATGAACGCCTCATTATGGTTGGCTAAGATTCAATAATTAATACAACTACTCTCTAAATACTAGTTAAAATAAACTTACTTAATTAGTAACTTCTTAAATAATTGCGAGGACATAAAAAAAGTTGAACTTCAAAATAATTTTGAAAAATCTTCTTTAATAATCTTAAATGGGAAAATATCTTCGCAATGCTGAAATACTATATTTGCCTCGTATTAAAAAAATAATTTTTATTTAAATATTCTGTTTTTATCTTTATAGCTTAAGGGTAGTTTATTATTTATCGAAAATTATAAAAAACAAAAATTACAAATTTTGAGCGACAACTTTATTACTTTAGAACAAGCAAAATTATATACAAAAAAATATCGCGATCAGCTTAAAGAAATGTTGACAAGTGAATATCAAGGTGCATTATCCTACTGTGAAACTTTTGATGCTGATGCAGTAAGGACATTATTAGACCAAATGGGATGTGTTGGTTTTAGAGTTTATTATGGCTTAAATAATGACAATCAGGTTTGTGCAATTATGGTTGGTGTTAACGATAAGAATGAAGATATTTTAAATGGCGATGATAGCATAATTTTGGACAATTCAAAAAAATGTCCTGATAATTGCCCACTTGAGTTATTGTAAATCCTATAATTCTGATTGATGCTAGAAAATTTATTGAGTATTTGTTTTTATATCGAATTTTTTATAGGTCTTCTTTGCTATCATAAATTTGACAAGGGATTGAAGATTTTTTTTCTTTCTTCAGCTATTGGTGCACTACATGATTTTACTATACGTATGATGAAAAATCCTATTCAAATCAATACAGAACAATTGGTATTCATGATGTCAATTGGAACGATTTATTTTTCATATTTCTTACACCTAATGAAGCAAACAAACAGAAAAAAAATATTGATTATTTTTTTTGGAGTCTTAATCTTATTAATTTCTGTAGAAATAAAATTCTTTGGTATTAACACTTACAGGATTTGGTTTACTGACATTATACTTTTCTTTTTTTTATTAATTTATTCCGTTATTTCTTTGGTCAAAATACAATTTGAGAACATTAATCCAGTAAAAAAAATAGTTAATAACCTCATAGGAATACCCCTTGTTCTATATTTTATTTTTTTAATTCACTATGATATTTATGTTGGTTTATTATGGAATAGTCCTGCTGGACAATTTCTTTATATAATGGATGATCTCTTCATAAGACCTATCGATTTTTTATTACTAATTTGTACCATAATTGCTTATTTATGTCAACCCAAACAGGAGTCTTACTTGCAGCTTCAGTAGGTCTATCTTTATTATTATTTTTGGTTGCTTTTTTGTTCTTGATTATTTTTAGAAGGCAAAAAAAGCAATATCAAACTTTAAAAGAAGAAAAATTAATAGCCGAATTAAAAGCCTCTAAAAGAGAGCGGGAAGAAATTGCAACAGAATTACACAATGATATCATTCCAAATATTCTCACTGTGCAAATGATATTGAATCAGCCAGATATAGAACAATCTCAATTTGTAAAGGATTGTGTGAAAATATTAAAAGCCACTATTGATACATCAAAGGAATTGATAACGAATTTATCGCCTATTAGCATTTATGGTATAGGGTTTCAAAAAGCAATTGTAGATTTTATTGATTCAATAAAGCCGAACACTGGATTAAAAATAAATTTCATTGAACTAGATGATATTCATTGCAGTTCCGAGCAAAACAATTATATTTTTAGAATTATTCAAGAGATTATTATCAACACTAATAAGCATGCCAATGCTCAAGTGCTAGATATAGAAATTTCCATGAAAGAAAATTATTTATTGATTCGAACCTGTGATGATGGTATAGGTTTTGATTATTCAATTCAAAGTCAATCTTCTAAAAAAGGGTATGGTTTGCTAGACATGCAAAATAAAGTTGAATTCCTTAAGGGTTTTTTGAGTTTTAACGATGAGAATAAAAAAGGGACCCAAATAAACATCAAAATACCGCTGACAAATAACTAATTGTGGCGTCTGCAATAATTTTGGAAAATCCACGCAAATTGACTTCCTGATTCCGACTTAAATTGACGATTAGAAATTGAGAAATTAATCAGTTGTTTTGTAGTATAAAGGTATAGAAACAACAAAACCCACGACTAGCGTAGGTTTTAAATTGTGCAAGTGCTTTTTGAAGGACAATTATCTAACCGGGTGGTGATGGACTTGTTGGATATTTTTAGATTATACTTCTTTAAGCAGCCAGCCCTTTCTTTAAAGGTATTTTTATTGTCTTTTAATACGGAATCGACAAGAAAAAGTGTGAGTTGTGTTATCAAGATATTTTACTGTAGCGTCATTAAAATATCCAGAAACATAATTACTTCCATTATACTCATCGTCTGTAACAACAACTTTAGGAAAAGGTGCTAAAAATGTGGAGACTTGATTGTTATAGTTCATTCCAACAAAATAAGATTTCACCCCCTTTTGTCTGTCACCTTCGTAATTAAGCCAAAAATAAGGGCTGCCGACAATTTCTATTTGTTGATGAGAAGGAAATCCATAATTAATTCCTTGCGATGGTTCTGAGAATTGGAATGTTGATGAAGGAGCTGTATAGGTTGTCGTAACTCCATCAATCGTCAGCTCAATAAACTGGCTGCTATTTTGATTACACAGAATAATTGAATCTACAGAATAATTTTTTTTGATGGAAGTATGTGTGGCTAACCAATCCCTCCAAACGTAAAGATCAGTACTATATTTTCTTGAACAGTCGGTTCTATCTGCATTTGTGGCAAACCAACTCAAACTCGAATGTACTGCTGGTCTTGTATAATTAACACTAAAAGTTCCATCACTTTCAACTTTTGTTCTATGTTCAAAATTAAATGCATCATGAATGGTAATCATCCCATTGCTTAATGGGTTGTTATTGCAGTCTAAAGCAACGCCCTTAAAATTAAAAAGTATATTGTTGGTAAGTGTTGTATTTGAAGATGCCGTAATTGTACCTAAATCTGAATTTGCAGATATCGCTTGAATGTTAATTTTGAAGATGGCATCGTCATTTGTGTTGTTGGTAATTAGTGCTCCATTTGGAGATAACAAACTTAACTCCAAAGGTTCGTCTTTAGGTACCAAGGTTGTCAACTCACCGTTTTCATTGGTATATACGACTCCCAATACAGTTTTGTCTCCCTGTTTTGCAAACCTGATTAGGGAATTTACAACCGGCCTATTATCAAAGTCGCTAATTATTTTCGCAGTAACTTTTACAACGGGATAAGAATAAGCAAATAAATAATCATTACTTATGTTATCAGTCTCTGCCTGATAACATCCTTCATTAGTTATAGCGGTTGCTTGAGCATCTTGCAACCACCTATTTTTTAACGCATCAAAATACCATAAATAAATAGTTTGTGTTGGTAAAGTTGGTGCTGAAAAATTTCCGTTCGCTTTTATTTTAAGTTTTTTTCCAGGAGCGAGTCCAATTTCACTTCCACTTTCGCTTTTAAAATAAGATTTTAATGTAACAGATTGAATTGATAAACCAACTTCTTCGCCATTGGATGAAATCCCATAATTGGACCCCTGAATTCCGGTATAGGGAATATTAGTGTTTATTGTATTTGTTGAAAGCTCTCCAAATTTTCCGATAAATTCAGATAAATCGCCACCAACAATAACATTCCCGTTAATTAATGTATTACTCGTTTTGTCAACAAATGAATTCGCTTCAAATTCAATAATATTTGCTGAGCCATAATAGGTACTAGTTATCGTGCCACTACTCTGATTACTAAAAGGGATAAAATTGGTAAGATATCCGCCCAGTCCGGCTACTACATGTACACCATTTGCTGCGGGAATAAATGTTGCGACCAATTCAGGTTGATTATCGTATCTAGTAGGATGTAGTATAGTTATTTTTGCAGTTTGGTTATTTACTGTAATATTAGAAAACGAAAAATAACCATAACTATTTGCAGTTGTAGTTTGTCCAGCACATTCTATTATTGCATTTACATTGTCAGCATAAATATACCCATCAATTTTGCTGATAGTTACATTTTCACCTGCTATCAAATCACTAGGTCTCAAATTGTTTGTATCCTTATGGCAAGAAGTCAGAAGTAAAATAATAAATGCTGTGTTGAATAGACATCTAAAATTAGTCATATTGATTAAGTGTTTACATATTTATTATAGCAAATTAAGCATATCAATCTGCCTGTAGAATTTGGGGCTCATGAATTTTCTAATAGGACCTTAACATAAACGCAGTTTCAGTTTTAGATGTAAATGATGTTAATACGAAAAAAGGTACGGCAAAGTTATTTTTAAACCAGGCAACTTGTGAAGGAAAGGTCACTTTTCCTTTTCCAATATCTTCTTTTTCAATTTCATTTTTTATAACTTCTCCGGATGTCAAGTTGATATTATATACAAAGGTTTTATATGAAAGCAATCCAGCTCTTTCGCAAGTAACCGCATACAAAATATTGCCAACAAGGTGAGCATTTATTCCTTCGCTTTGCTCAACATAAGTTGAGAATTTCTTATCGATTACAATATCTCTAATTACTTCAAAATTCTTTTTGTCATACACGGTAATAATACTTCCTCTTCTATTATGGGAAATAGGATTACCACTCCCCTCACTTTCATCATATAATATTTCCTTTTCTACAATTACTCTGACAGAGTCTTGAAAAATTTGTATGGGTTTTAATTCTTCTATTGATGAAAAGTTATTCCCCTTTGCTTCTTCATTAGGACTTTTCAGTGCTCGACAATAATCTTTATTCAATAAAATTTCACCTGTTTTCATGACTTTATTACTTGCAAAATCAAAGCATATGACATTATGAGCCATCTTCTTATCTTGATTAAGGCATTTGGTAGCAATGATTACAGATTGTTGATTACCCTTATCAATGTTCATTATAATATCGAAATTTGGATTTTTCCATACTGAAAAAGGCGAGGATAACTTAGACAAAAACTTACCTGTACTATCAAATTTTTCAACCATAATAGATTCCTTAGTAAAAGAACATAAATAAATATTCTTTTTCACATCTGAACAGGCATCTGCAAAATATGCGTTGATTGCCTCTGTTTTAATATCAATAGGTTTAGATTCTAGTTTATTATTAAAGGAAAGAAGCTGAATAGATTCAGATTCTAAGAATTTTGTATCGTAAATAGAAGGGCCAAAAAAACTAAAGCCATCATCATACTTTGTTTCACGAAGCAAAACGTAGTGTACATTATTTAATGGATCTTTTAATAACGTAGAAGATATTCGGCTTGAATTCTGTTTGGTAATGAGTTCTTGTTCACCAGCCGGAGCCAATGACTTTTTATTAAAAAGTAAAGCGCTATAACCCGTCACTTTAATACCGTTTTTCATTTTTGCTGCAATTAAAAATATATTGTCGCCCAATATTCCACAATCCTTTGGAGATAATTTAAATTTCTGTTCATTTGTCATTATGCCCCTACTATTAAGAATTCCGATTCCGTATTCATTTCTTCCATACTCAAGTGTAGAAATAGAAAAATTTTCATCAAGGGATATTTGTTTTAAAATTCTAAAATCCTGAGCAATAGATATTATTGGACTAACAAAAATTGTGATATGCAGTAACCCCTTTATAATATTTTTTTTAAAATTACAGTTCATTTTATTGGTGTTTTTATTTATTGTTATCGTATATCTGATTTTATATTTTACGAAAATATGAAAATCCAAATTAAATGTTATTTGTTCAGAAGAAAATGTTTCAATTGATACATTTATTTGCTTTTACTATTGATAAAGTTGTTGCTTCAACAATTCAAATAGCTTTTTATGTTATTCGAAATTATTTTCTTGTTCCTCTTGCAATTTTTTGAATTAGTTAATTGTTTATCAACAATTCACTCCATAAAAAAATCCTAAACCACTGAATATCAGTATTTAGGATTTAGTATCGGGGAGCAGACTTGAACTGCCGACCTTCGGGTTATGAATCCGATGCTCTAACCAGCTGAGCTACCCCGACATCCAATCTATATTGGGGTTGCAAAAGTATTAAAATAAGTCTACTTGAAAAAGAAAATTAAGTTTTTTATGCAGATTTGTCCTAAATGCCTGCTAATCTTGGTTTCCAGGGCATTTCTGGAACTTGAAGTATATGGCCAATAAACCTCGCCAACACAAACAAATAATCACTTAAACGATTAAGATATTTTATTACCAAAGGGTCTACAAATATTTTTTCCTGATCTAAAAAAACACAAATACGCTCGGCTCGCCTACATACACAACGACATATATGCAACGATGAAACGGCCTGATGACCGCCCGGAATGATGAAATGTTTCATTGGCGGTAATACTTCATTCATTTTATCAATCTCCGATTCTAACAATAACACATCCGATTCTTTCAAATCAGGTATTTTCATTAAGGGCTCTTTGTCAGGATCACATGCCAATGAAGATCCAATGGTAAACAACCGATCCTGAATCTCTTTAAGCATATCCTTTGTAGGCTGATGCACTATGCAATCACTCGCAAAACCAATGTTTGAATTCAATTCATCCACCGTTCCATAACTTTCAATTCTTAAATGACTCTTGGGAACTTTTGTTCCGCCAATTAAACTCGTAGTACCAGAATCGCCCGTTTTTGTGTAAATTTTTATAGCCATTTTTTTGAATTATAATACCACAACAAAATAAAATTGAAATAGTTTAAACTGTATGTAAAATTACGGTTGGATTTGAATTTATCTTATCTGTTTCTATTAGGCCATCTCTTAATCGAATAACCCTTCTGGCAAAATTAGAAATATCTTCTTCATGAGTAACTAAAATAACCGTATTCCCTTCATCATGGATTGTACCCAAAATCTCCATAATTTCATGAGAGGTTTTTGAATCTAAATTACCCGTTGGCTCATCTGCTAAAATAATGGAGGGTTTATTGATCAATGCCCTAGCAATCGCCACACGCTGACATTGACCACCACTTAATTCATTTGGCTTGTGGTGCATTCTATCGGTTAATTTCACTTTTTCTAACACCGCCTCCGCTCTCTCTATTCTTTCTTTTTTTGAAACACCCTTGCTATAAATTAATGGCAAGCCCACATTTTCTAAAGCCGTTAATCTTGGTAATAAATTAAACTGCTGAAATACAAATCCAATTTCTTTATTTCTTACCACGGCTAATTCATCATCAAGCATTCTGCTTACATCTTTTCCATTCAAAATATATTTACCATCAGTGGGAGAATCTAAACACCCTAAAATATTCATTAAAGTTGACTTCCCAGATCCGCTTGGTCCCATGAGTGCCACGTATTCATTTTTATTAATGTCGAGAGAAATGCCTTTTAACACAGGCAATTCAAGTTTGCCTAAAAAATAGCTTTTATAAATATTTTCTAAATGTAGTATTGATTGCACGATAGTATTTTTTGTGAGTACAGATTATATAATTGTTGTTTTCTTCTTACTTTTTGAAATCTAACAATAATTTTATTTTGTTTATCAACTTATTAGAGCCTATTCTCTTTATAAATTAACAAAGCTAAACATCGAAAAATCCCAAAGAACAAATGTATATAATTTGAACGACAGGAAATATGATATTAAGGAAAATGCAAATGTTTGAATTTGGAATTATTCATAAAACAGCGATAAAATCAAATTAGATTGTCGGATGTCCATACGCTCAAATGGGATATTTCAATTAAGGCGAGTTTTATTATCTTCGCTATCATTATTTTTATACAATGGCTTCAGAAAATCAAAAAAAAGCAAATCCCAATATTCCTGCAAATATTGTAATGAGTGGCATTCGCCCAACAGGCATGGTTCATTTGGGTAATTATTTTGGAGCAATAAGGAATTATGTAAAAATGCAAGATGATTTTGAATGTTTCTTTATGATTGCTGATTTGCATTCTTTAACTACTCACCCCGATACCAGTTTATTGAAATCTAATGTGCGAAGGGTATTGGCTGAAAATATTGCCTGTGGATTAAATCCTGATAAAGCGACTTTTTATTGTCAAAGTCATGTATATGAAACAGGAGAACTGTATTTGTATTTAAATATGCTAGCCTACAAAGGCGAATTAGAAAAGACCGTCACTTTTAAAGATAAAGCAAGGCAACATCCCGAAAACATTAACGCCGGACTTCTTACCTACCCAGTGTTACAAACAGCAGACATTATCATGCACCGCGCAACTCATGTGCCAGTGGGAAAAGATCAGGAACAGCATTTGGAAATGGCTAGGAATTTTGTTGTACGGTTTAATCATCGTTATGGAGAAATTTTTCCAGAACCCCATGCGTTTAATTATAATCAAAACTTGATTAAAGTACCCGGGTTGGACGGATCAGGGAAAATGAGTAAAAGCGAAAACAACATGTCTACCCTCTACTTTGCCGACGATGATGACACTATTCGCAAGAAAGTGATGAAAGCCAAAACCGATAGTGGCCCAACAGAAATGAATTCAACCAAGCCAGATTATATTGAAAATATTTTCCTTTTGATGAAATTAGTGAGTGCTGAAGATGTTATTCAGCATTACGAATCAGCATTCAACAACTGCACGATTAGATATGGAGATATGAAAAAGCAGCTTGCCGAGGATATGATTCAATTTGTGGCTCCAATTCGTCAAAAAGCAACCGACCTCCTGGAAAATGACGCCTATTTGTTAGAAGTTATGGGAAAAGGAGCTCAAAAAGCAAGAGAAAGTGCTAAAAAAACAATGAAACTAGTGCGGGAAGCGATGGGATTAAATTATTTTTAATAATTATAAAAAAACGAATTGTGGTGAATATTTATTCAATACTTTCGTGCTAAGAATAAACTTTTTGTAAATACAATGTCCAAGTCAAAAAAACCAAAACACATTGCCATTGCTGGAAATATTGGCGCAGGTAAAACAACTTTAACCGAGTTGCTCAGCAAACATTATAAATGGATTCCACAATTTGAAGACGTAGATCATAATCCTTACCTAAATGATTTTTATGAAGATATGCCTCGGTGGAGTTTCAACTTACAAATTTTCTTTTTAAATAGTAGACTTAACCAACTGTTAGAAATTCAGCGTGGTACCGAAACCGTTATTCAAGACAGAACCATTTTTGAAGATGCCAATATTTTTGCGCCAAACCTTCATGATATGGGGCTAATGGGAAAAAGAGATTTCGATAACTACTATAAATTTTTTGAAACATTAAAATCGATGGTACAGCCGCCCGATTTATTGATTTACTTAAAAGCATCTGTACCCACTTTAGTTGGCCAAATACAAAAACGTGGAAGAGAATATGAAGAAAATATCAGGCTGGATTATCTTAAAAAATTGAACGACCTATACAACAATTGGATTGATAATTATAAAGAAGGTGCTTTATTAATTATTGATGCCGACAAGAATAAATTTGCAGAAAACGAAGAACATTTAGGAGAAATTATCGCAAAAGTAGATTCAACCTTATTTGGATTGTTCTAATCATTCTTTTTTCACACTCCTTAATCGATTAGCTGATTTTTCATAGCATAAAACACTAATCCAACTGAGTTTTTTACTCCAAAACGCTCCATAAGCCTATCTTTTATAGCTTCAACAGTACGTGGGCTAATATCCATTTTTGCAGAAATTTCGGCAGCCGTAAATTCCATACAAACCAGGGTAAGTACTTCTTTTTCACGATCACTCAACACTACTTCTGAGGTTAGATTAGGATTAAACTTCTGTTTGGAATAATTTTTCTTGATTAAAACTTTATTAACAAAAGGATTCAGATAAAATCCTGTTCGCATTACATCCGAAATGGCTTTTTTAATTTCGGACGGATCTGTATTTTTTAATAAATATCCGGCAGCTCCGCAATCCATGAGATGCCCCACAAAACGCTCATCTTCATACATCGTTAAAATTATAACCCTTATACCCGGAAAATTTTTAGTAATAAGCTTAGTGGTATCAATACCATCTTTGATGGGCATTTTTAAATCGCATAAAACCACGTCAGGCAATGATTCAGGAATTTTATTCAGCAAATCTTCGCCATTGTCCGCTTCCATCACAAATTTAATATTGGTGTATTGACGCATGGAAAGGATCACCCCTTTTCTGAAAATTTTGTGATCGTCCGCAATGGCAACTTTTATTTGATTGTTTTCACTCATACTAAGGTTGTAAAAATAACGACATCTTGATAATGTACAATCAAAAATCAATCAGATCAGAAGAATAAACTAAAATTTCTTTTCCCGAGGAATTTCCAAAGTGATTTTATAGTAGGTTTGACTTGGGTCTATTTCAAAAAAGATACGTCCATTTAATACATTAATCCTGCTAGCAATATTTTTTAATCCCAATCCTTGCGCACTTTGATTTAAGGCATCAAATTCCGACTGGGTAATGCCTTTGCCATCATGGTGAATTCTTAAATACAAATTATTCCCACTGGCGTTTTGCGTAAGGTGAATAAACCCTGCGCTACTGTGTTTTAAAATATTATTTACCAATTCCTGCACAATTCTAAATACTAATAATTCCTGCTCAACCTTCAATCGATCTTTATAATCATGAAATCGTGCACTTGCATTGATTACACCACTTCCACTAATTTTCTGAAACAAATCAGTAGTTGCACTTTCTAATCCGAAATTCTTGAGTGTAGGAGGCATTAAGCTATGACTAATATTTCTTATCAGCAATATGGCATCATCTATAATTTGTTTGGCACTGATGATACTTTGTAGTTGCTGCGCTTTTTCCTGATTAACTAAATTTTCATTTAAATACAATCTTGCGGTAGC
>CANICR010000040.1 GCA_947466405.1 Chitinophagaceae bacterium
TAGCATTTAAAACCTACTTTATCTGGATTAACGCGACCAATAATATTGACAGTTCCTTCTTCAATCATTTTATTAAACCTGGTTCTTACCGTTCCAATCGACACGTTCAACTTTTCTGCAATAACGGTAAATGACATCCTGCCATCTTTTTGTAAGAAAGATAATATTTCAAAATCTAATGAGTCTAGCGTTAAATGTGGGTTCATTAAAAAAGGTAAAAAATTGACAAAAAAGTAAAATTAATGTTATATTTTTAACAATAAATAAATTATTTGTAGTTTTTGGAATTAAAACTAAAAAATATTTATTAAAGGAATTGTTCTTTATTCGAATTCGGCTCTTACCTTAAATATTAAACAATAAACAAATGAAGTATTCACCTACGCAGAATTTTATCAATGGAAAATTTATTGATGCAACATCAACCAAATCAATGGAGGTTATTTCTCCAATTGATGGTAAGTTGTTATCTAAAGTACCTATGTCTAATTCAAAAGATTTAGATAATGCCGTGGCTGCTGCCAAAGCGGCTTTCCCCTCTTGGAGTAAAACGCCAATTAAAGAAAGGGTACAGGTGTTTTTTAGATATAAAAGCCTATTAGAGAAAAATTTAAAAGAGTTGTCTGATTTGTGTAGTGAAGAAAATGGAAAAACTTACGGAGAATCTGCTGCTGAAATAGAAAAATGTATTGAGCTAACGGAATTTGCCACCTCTCTACCTCAATTAGTAACTGGTGAAATTTTGGAAGTTAGCCGTGGGGTTGAATGCAGGACCGAGCATGTAGCCCTTGGTGTTGTGGCTTCCATTGTCCCTTTTAACTTTCCAAGTATGGTGCCAAACTGGACAATACCCAATGCCATCGCACTAGGTAATTGTATGATTTTGAAACCTTCTGAAAAAGTGCCCTTAAGTTGCGCAAAAATTGCGATGCTTTTAAAGGAAGCGGGCTTGCCTGATGGTGTTTTCAATATCGTAAATGGGGATGTAGAAATAGTGGAAGCTATATGTGATCATCCTGATATCCAAGCAGTATCTTTTGTAGGATCTACAAAGGTTGCTAAAATTGTTTACCAAAGATCTACTTCAAATTATAAAAGATGTTTGGCGTTGGGTGGAGCAAAAAACCATTTGATGGTTTTGCCCGATGCAATACCCACAATGACGGCACAAAATGTCGCTGCTTCCATGAGTGGATGTGCAGGTCAACGATGCATGGCTGCAAGCGCAATGATTGGCGTTGGAAATATTGACCATATTGTATCTGCCATTTGCGAAGAAGCGAAAAAAAATATTCCTGGAGAAAACCTTGGAGCGGTTATCAATAAAGAATCTCAAGAGCGAATTGAAAAATATATAACAGAAGCAGAAAAGCAAGGAGCAAAAATTTTAGTTGATGGCAGAAATGCTAAAGTTGCAGGTAAAGAAAATGGAACATATGTTGGCCCAACTGTGATTGATTATGTAACCCCTGAAATGTCTGTTGCAAAAGAAGAGATATTTGGGCCTGTTATCAGCATCATGCGTACAAATACTGTTGATGAAGCCTTGTTAATTGAAAACAATAATCCATACGGAAATGCAGCTAGCGTGTTTACACAAAATGGAGGAATGGCAAGATATATTATTGAAAAAGCCAGCGCAGGCATGATAGGCGTTAATGTGGGTGTTCCTGTGCCAAGAGAGCCATTTTCTTTTGGTGGATGGAATGAAAGTAAATTTGGAGTAGGAGATATTACTGGAAAAAGCTCCATCGAATTCTGGACCAAATTAAAGAAAAGTACAACTAAATGGAATCCGGAAGCCGGTGTAAACTGGATGAGCTAATGATAATTGATACATTTGAAAAGTACTATTTGATAAAATAATAATAATGGATAACGCTACAAATACTATGTCAGAAACAAAAGAAATTGTTCAGCAAAATTTAGACTATACCTTGTTTTCATGGAGTAAGCAAAAGGGACAAAATCCAATTGCTGTAAAAAATGCAGAAGGGGTTTACTTATACGATTATGAGGGTAATAAGATTATCGATTTTTCATCCGGTTTAATGAATGTAAATATTGGCCATGGAAATCAGCGTATAACCAATGCCGTTATAAAACAAATGCAGGAAGTCAGCTACGTAACACCAAGTTGTGTCACTAAAGTTAGAGGTGAGTTGGGAAAGAAATTAGCTGAAATTTGCCCCGGAGATTTGAACAAGGCATTTTTTACATTATGTGGAGCTACTTCAATTGAAAATGCAATTAAATTAGCCAGATTATCTACAGGTAGACATAAGATTTTGAGCCGTTATCAATCTTATCACGGAGCGTCTATTGGTGCTATTTCTGCAAGCGGTGACCCAAGAAGAATACCAGCAGATGCACAGCAAGCTCCTAATTTCATTCATTTTGATTTACCCTATTTTTATCGTTGGGAATATGGAGAAGAAAATTTATTGAATGAATCTGTTGCACAACTGGAAAGAATGCTTGCTTATGAAGGTCCCGCTAATGTAGCAGCTATTTTATTGGAAGGGGAATCAGGATCTTCAGGTTGTTTACAATATCCAAAAGGTTATCTGAAAGCTGTTAGAGAAATCTGTAACAAATACGGCATCTTATTAATTATTGATGAAGTGATGAGTGGATTTGGAAGAACGGGGAAATGGTTTGGATTTGAAAATCATGATATTATTCCAGATATGATTGCGATGGCTAAAGGACTAACCTGTGGTTATCTTCCTTTTGGCTGTTTGATGGTATCTGATAAAATCGCTGCTAAATATGATGACACCGTATTAGCGCTTGGATTAACCTATTCGGCACATCCCGTTAGTTGCGCAGCTGCTTTAGAAACATTGAAAATATATGAAGATGAAAATCTTATTGAAAATGCAGCAGCTATGGGACTATACGTTACCGAAAAAATGAAGGAATTGATTGATAGGCATCCCTCTATTGGGAATTTTAGAACAACTGGATTGTTGGGTTGTATAGAGTTGGTTAAAAATAGGATCACAAAAGAACCAATGGCTCCGTTTAATGCAAAACCAGATGAAATGGTAGTGATGAATAAAGTTGCTGCAAAAATCAGAGAATTGGGAATGTATACGTTTGTACGTTGGGGTTATATTTTTGTAGCACCTCCACTTTGTGTTACCAAAGCACAAATCGATGAAGGATTGGCTATAATAAGCGAAGCAATAAAAATCGCAGATGCACATGTCAATTAATCTACAATGAATAATACACAACAATTCAATTCGTCTTTAACAAATGATGATCTTGCACCAATAGCGCAGAGTCAAAGAAAATGGGGTACGTGGAATTATGCTGCATTATGGATAAGCATGAGTTTGTGTATACCTACCTATATGCTCGCGAGCTCCCTTATCGGTGGTGGTATGAACTGGTGGCAGGCAGTGTTGACTATATTTTTAGGAAATTCTATTGTATTAATTCCAATGATTTTAAATGGTCATGCAGGCGCAAAATATGGTATTCCATTCCCTGTTTTTGTAAGGGCATCCTTTGGCACCAAAGGCGCAAATATTCCTGCAATGCTTCGTGCAATTGTTGCCTGTGGTTGGTTTGGAATTCAAACCTGGATCGGTGGCGCTTCTCTTTATAATATTTTAAGAACATGGAACGCCAATTTGCCTGAAATTGACAATAGTACTTTATTTCCTCAGGCATTGCCGATGGCTTGCTTCTTTGTTTTTTGGTTGTTGAATATGTTCATTGTTCACAAAGGAGTAGAAAGCATAAAAAAACTTTTGGTTTTTAAAGCATTTTTCTTACCACTTGCCGCATTGGCATTACTGGTTTGGGCAATTGTAGCGGCGAAAGGACTAGGGCCCATTCTAGAACAACCTTCTAAGTTTGAAAACTCCAGTGCATTTTTCGCCTATTTTTTTCCGGCACTAACGGGCATGGTTGGTTTTTGGGCAACCTTATCATTGAATATTCCTGATTTTACCAGATATGCCATCTCTCAAAAAGCTCAGATTAAAGGCCAGATTATCGGCCTTCCGCCAGCAATGACTTTCTTTGCTTTTGTAGGCGTTATTGTAACTTCTGCAACAGCACTTATTTATGGCAATACAGAATGGGATATAGTACAATTGGCTTCAAGATTCGACAGTAAATTAATGGTCACTTTTGCCATGATTGGAATAATTATTTCAACATTAGCAACTAATATTGCGGCGAATATTGTAAGTCCGGCTAATGACTTTTCAAACCTTGCGCCACAAAAGATAAATTTTAGAACAGGAGGATATATTACTGGAATAATTGGTGTACTTATTTTCCCCTGGAAATTAATAGCAGATCCTAATGGATATATTTTTACATGGCTTATCGCATACTCAAGCCTGTTAGGTCCAGTTGGAGGAATTATGATTGCGGATTATTATTTTATCAGAAAGAAGAATCTGATTGCAGAAGATTTATATCGACATGACGGAGTTTATGGCTATAAGAATGGATATAATGTGAATGCTATTGTTGCTTTATTTTTAGGGATTATTCCCAATATTCCAGGATTTCTAATTCAGATTAAAGTGATTGGTGAAAAGGCCTTCCCTGCATGGATTAATCACTTATATAATTATGCATGGTTTGTTGGATTTGGAGTGAGTAGTTTTATTTATTACTTATTAATGAAGAATAAAAAATAGTGTACATGGCTACTTTAATAAAAAACGGAAGAATTATAACAGCTACAGATGATTATATAGCTGATATTTTGATTGATGGAGAAATTATTGTTGCAATAGGAAAAAATCTTGCCAATAATGCAGAAACTATTATTGACGCTTCAGGAAAATTAGTTTTGCCAGGCGGAGTAGATCCTCATGTTCATTTGGATATGCCTTTTATGGGAACTTTTTCAAGCGATAGTTATGAAACGGGTACCAGAGCAGCTTTGTATGGCGGAACAACTACGGTGATTGATTTTATATTACAACAACAAGGAAATTCTTTGCATGCTGCTCTCGACGAATGGAATGGAAGAGCTAATGGTAACGCAGTAGGAGATTATAGTTTTCATATGGCAGTTACCGACTTTAATGAAAATACAAAGCAAGAAATCAAATCCATTATTGAAACAGAAGGCATCACTTCTTTTAAAACTTTTATGGCCTATAAAGGGGCATTAATGATTGACGACCATCAAATGGTTGGGTTAATGGAAGAAGTAAAAAAACATGGAGGCATGATTAATGTACATGCAACCAATGGAGATATGATTGATGAGCTTATTCAACAACATCGCGAAGAAGGAAAACTCGCTCCTTTATATCATTATTTATCTCAACCAGAAATAACAGAAACAGAAGCAAGTGAACGATTTGTTGATATGGCAAATCAAACAGGATGCCCCGGGTATATTGTGCATTTAACTTGCGAAGGAGCTTTGAATGCTGTTAGAAATGCAACCAAAAGAAATCAAAAAATGTTTGTAGAAACCTGTATTCAGTATTTAATTCTCGATGCAAGTGTATATGAAAATAATTTCGAAGGAGCCAAATGGGTAATGAGTCCGCCATTGAGAGAAAAGAAAGATCAGGCAACATTATGGGCCGGTATTAATCAAGGCCTAGTGCAGGTAGTTGCTACAGATCATTGTCCTTTTATGTGGGAACAAAAATTAATGGGAAAAGATGACTTTTCAAAAATACCCAATGGACATCCAGCTATCGAAAATAGAATGGAATTGTTATTCAGCGAAGGCGTTGTAAAAAATAAAATTACTTTAAATAAATACGTGGAGGTTTCTAGTACCAATGCTGCAAAGATTTTTGGAATGTTTCCTAAAAAAGGAACAATCGCTGTTGGAAGCGATGCAGATATTGTGATTATGGACCCAAATGAAAAGCATACACTTTCTGTGTCTTCACACCACATGAATGTAGATTACAGTGGGTATGAAGGTTGGGAATTAACCGGCAAAGTGAAAACGGTTTTGTTAAGAGGTAAAATCGCCATTGATAATAATACTTGTCATATTGAAAAAGGATTTGGAAAGTTTGTAAAGAGAAATAAAGTGTCACAAAAAATTTAAATCATTCAATTTCGGTTAATAATTTTAATCTATGTCAAGAATAATAAAATCTGGTTTAATTCAAATGAGTTTGCCAAAAACTGAAGGGGAGGGAACCATTGAGGAGATTAAGGAAGCGATGTTTCAAAAACATATTCCATTGATTGAAGAGGCTGGGAAAAAAGGAGTTCAAATTCTTTGCTTTCAGGAAATATTTAATACACCTTATTTCTGTCCAGGACAAGATCCTGCTTGGTATGCTTCTGCTGAAACTGTTCCAGGTGCAACTACAGAACGGTTAGCAGTGTACGCTAAAAAATATAATATGGTCATTATTGCGCCTGTTTATGAAAAAGAACAAGCGGGTGTTTTATATAATACTGCTGCAGTTATTGACGCAGATGGATCATATTTAGGCAAGTATCGTAAAAATCATATCCCTCATACTGGAGGATTTTGGGAAAAGTTTTTCTTTAAGCCAGGAAATCTTGGTTACCCGGTTTTTCAAACGAAGTTTGCGAAAGTAGGTGTGTATATCTGCTATGATCGTCATTTTCCTGATGGCGCACGTTGCCTAGGATTAAACGGTGCCGAAATTGTATATAATCCATCAGCTACCACCGTTGGGCAGTCGCAATATTTATGGAAATTAGAACAACCAGCTCACGCAGTGGCTAATGGTTATTTTATGGGATGTATTAATAGAGTTGGAACTGAAGCGCCATGGAATCTCGGAAAATTTTATGGAACTTCTTATTTCGTTAATCCACTAGGCGAAATATTTGCTACCGCATCTGAAAATAATGACGAACTACTGATTGCAGAATTTGATTTAGATTTAATTGATGTAGTCAGGAGTAAATGGCAATTTTATAGAGACAGAAGGCCCGAAACGTATGGTGCTATTTCAGCATTGTAATGTAAAAAAATAATTCAAGTACTTAATTATATTAATTTATGTCAATTACCTCAAACAAACTTTCGACAGAACAATACAATAAAAATTTCCAAGATATTCATCCGCCTTTTGAAACAATAGATGCGGCTAAAGTAGAAGCCAATCGGTGCTTATTTTGTTATGATGCACCCTGCATGAAAAGTTGCCCTACTGGAATTGATGTGCCTAAATTTATTAAACAAATAACTACTGGTAATGTAAAAGGAAGTGCCCATACAATTTTGTCTTCAAATATTATGGGAGCAGGATGTAGTAAGGTTTGCCCGGTTGAAAAATTATGTGAAGGCGCCTGTGTATATAATTTAATGGAAGAAGAAGCTATTCCCATTGCAAAATTGCAAAGGTATAGTACTGAAAAAGCCATGGAACAACAATGGCAGTTATTTGAAAGAAAAAAAAATACGGGAAAAAAAGTCGCAATCGTTGGTGCCGGTCCAGCAGGATTAAGCTGTGCCCATGTGTTGTCACGTGAAGGGATAGATGTTACTATTTATGAAAAAGAGAAAAAGGGAGGAGGATTAATGACTTATGGAATTGCTGCTTATAAAGTAACGCCTTCTTTTTGTGAAGATGAGGTGAATTATATTTTATCTATTGGCGGCATTACAATTCAATATGAACAAGAATTGGGTAAGACAATTCAATTAGAGGACCTAAGAAAAAAATATGATGCAGTTTACATGGCCATTGGTGTTGGATTAGCTAGAAAATTAGCAATTCCTGGAGAAGGTTTAGCCGGCGTTGTGGATGCGATTAGTTTTATTTATGATATTCGAAACAATGGATTTAATCAGGTGCCAGTAGGTGATAAAGTAGCCGTAATAGGAATGGGTATGACAGCAATTGACGCAGCTACACAAGCCAAAAGACTAGGGGCGTCTGAGGTAACAATGTTGTATAGACGAACGCAAGACGAAATGCCTTGTACAGAAGTGGAATTAAATATCGCTAAATTAGATGGTTGTAAAGTGATTTGGTTAGCAGCACCCAAAGAAGTTGTAGGGGTCAATGGAAAAGTGACCGGATTGATTGCTGAAAAAATGAAATTGGGAGAACCAGATGCCGGAGGTAGAAGGTCTCCTGTTCCTACCGGAGAAACATTTTTATTAGAAGTAGATATGATTATAAAAGCAGCCGGTCAAACGCCCTTTCAGCAATTGATAGACAATAATAATCTTGAAAATAATCAAGGAAAAATTAGTTCAAAAAATGCGGTAACAAATATTAAAGGAGTTTTTGCCGGTGGCGATTGTGTTAATGGAGGAAAAGAAGTCGTGGATGCTGTTCAGGCGGGTAAAGATGGAGCAAGTGCAATCATTCAATTTCTTTTTTAAATAATATTTTACACAATAAATAAACGTATAATTTTAAAAATATTTTTATGGCTGATATCCGTTCAAATTTTCTTGGTATAAAATCACCCAATCCTTTTTGGCTAGCAAGTGCACCACCAACCGATAAAAAAATAAATGTCTTAAGGGCATTTGAAGCAGGGTGGGGAGGCGTAGTATGGAAAACATTAGGATCTCAGGTAAAAAATGTTTCATCGAGATATTCTGCCGTAAACTTCGGCGGACATAAAGTCATGGGATTTAATAATATAGAATTAATCAGTGACAGACCACTTCACATCAATTTAAAAGAAATTGAAGAATGTATAAAATTATTTCCTGACAGAGCAATGATTGTTTCATTAATGGCGGACAACAACAGAGATAGCTGGCACGAAATAATAAAAAAAGTAGAAGATACCGGCGCGCATGGATTTGAATTAAATTTTGGCTGCCCTCATGGTATGACCGAAAGAGGAATGGGCGCATCCGTTGGGCAAGATCCTGAAATTGCTAAAATGGTTGTTGAATGGGTAATGGAAAAAGCAACTATTCCAGTTATTACTAAATTAACTCCAAATGTTCATTCCGTTGTGCCCACAGGCAAGGCTGTTGTAGAAGCAGGAACCAATGCATTGTCTTTAATTAATACAATTCAATCAGTAACAGGCGTAGATTTAAATACGCTTGTACCAAACCCATACGTGGCAGGTAAAAGTGTTTTTGGCGGATATTGCGGACCGGCAGTTAAACCTATCGCATTAAAAATGCTTACAACTATCGCTCAAAATGAAGTTACAAATAAAGTGCCTATTTCGGGTATTGGTGGTGTTAGTACATGGAATGATGCTGTTGAGTTTATGTTATTAGGTGCTAGTAATGTTCAGGTTTGTACAGCAGCGATGAAACATGGCTTCAGAATTATTGAAGATATGTGCGAAGGATTAAACAACTGGATGGATGAAAAAGGATTCAATACCTTAAATGATTTCATTGGAAAGTCTGTTGAAAAAATAATCCATTGGGAAGAGCTTGATATCAATTATCATCATATCGCCAATATTAATCAGGATAAATGTATTCATTGCGGATTGTGTTATATCGCTTGTGAAGACACTTCCCATCAATCCATAAATCTTGAATACGGAAAACCCTACAATACTTATTCTATCAAAGAGGAAGAATGCGTTGGTTGTAATTTATGTCAATTGGTTTGTCCTGTTGAAAATTGTATAACCATGGAAGAACATCGGGTAGCCCCTGAATATCTTAATTGGATTGAATATCAAAAAAGAGGATTGCCATTAAATGATCATTGATTATTTAATAATTATCTACTTTAATTTTTTGTAAAAATAAAAAGGCCGAATAGTGAAAATTAATTCAAATAGACTTCAACAGCATTTTGAGGCAATGAGCCTTATCGGAAAAATTGGAGATACCGGAACTTGCAGGCCCGCTCACAGCATTGAAGAAAAACAAGCATTTGAATTGGCCGCTTCTTGGATGAAAGATGCGGGCATGAAAACCCATATCGATAATTTTGGAAATTTAATCGGACGATTAGAGGGCGCAAATAGTATGCTTCCCTTGTTGATGATGGGCTCACACTTGGACTCACAACCTTACGGTGGAAGATATGATGGAGTGGCTGGGGTACTATGTGCAATAGAAGTATTAATGACAATGAAAGAACAAGGAATTTTTTCTGAAAGGACAATAGAGATTATAGCATTTGCAGATGAAGAAGGATGGCGGTTCAACAAAGGTCTTTTTGGTTCCAGAGGAATTTTAGGAAAACTTGAAGACGGCGAATTGAGTCGTACGGATAAAGAGGGCATTACTCGTGAAGTAGCTTTGAAAGAATTTGGCTGCGACATAAATAAATTTAAAGATTCTGAATATGCACTAGGAAGTATTTTCTGTTTTTTAGAACTACATATTGAGCAAGGGCCTGTGCTTGATATCGCTAATAAACCAATCGGAATCGTATCTGGGATTTCTGGTCCTTTATGGCTAACGGTAAAGCTCAAGGGGCAAGCAGGACATACAGGATCTGTACCCATGCCACTCAGAAAAGACGCTTTGTTAGGAGCGGCAGAAATAATTGTGGCCTTGAATCAAATTGCTACACAAGTAAAAGAAAATCCAACGGTTGGAACAGTAGCTACTATCAAAGTATTTCCGGCAAGCAGAAATATTATTGCCGAAGAAGTTGAGTTTACGGTTGATTTAAGAGATATAGATTTAGCAAGAAGGCATTTGTATGAACGTCAGCTCATGGATAAAATCGAAAGCATAACTAAAAAAAATGGACTCACTTTTTCTATTCATGAAGACACTAATAGCGAACCAAGGTATTGCGCTGATTGGATAAAGCAAATCATAAAAGAGAATTGTGAAAAGCTCAATCTTGATGCGCCAGAATTAATGAGCGGTCCCTTTCATGATGCTTTGGCACTTTCTTATGCCTGTGATTATGGGATGATTTTTATTCGTTGTAAAGATGGCATAAGCCATAATCCTCTAGAATATGCATCCTACGAAGACCTTGCGCTTGGTACAGAAGTCATGTATCATACTGTATTAGATATCCTTTCTAAAAACACTTAATGTCATTCTGATAATATGTTGAACTCGATAAAGTATTCAAGATGTCATATTGTAAAATGACATTGGTTATTAATGAATTAATTTTTAGACATCTACCTTAAAATACTACTATCTGCTGATACTATGGTTATAGTATAATAACAGGCTAATGTGACAAATGTTTATTTATTTCACTGCATAATGGATTAAATAATATTCATAAATCAAAATGTTTAAAAATTGAAGAAATACAAATATATTTGTTCCGATTATTAATAGATGTGCTGCAATGGCTTACTTAATAATATATAAAGTTTGCCATATTTATATTACCAATTAACAATTCTTGTGAAAAAAACCTATTTATTTATCCTAACTAGTTTCTTTTTTTCAAATTTATTATTCGCTCAAATCAACAGAGCCTCTTCTGGAAAACAACTATTTTATTTTAATAATGGTGGTAAAATGAAAAACCCCATTAAAGTCTTTTATTTTTCACCTTCAGCAAATGCTGATGATATGCCTATAGTAATGATGCTTCATGGCGCCCATCGTGATGCATCTGCCTATATGGATGATGTAATCAATGCTGCCATTGTATTTGGATGCAAGGTAATAGCACCCGAATTTGATCAGGAAGATTATCCTGGCGTTGAAAAATACAATTTAGGAGATGTCTATAATAAAACAACCAAAAGTTTTAATAGTCAGGATCAATGGACCTTTTCATTAATTGAACCATTGTTTGACTCTGTTGTAAAACAAACCAATAGTAATGCTAAAGGATATTATTTATATGGACATTCTGGTGGCGCTCAGTTTGTTCATCGTATGCTCATGTTTGTAAATAATAACAAAGTTATTAAAGCTGCCATCGCCAATGCGGGTTGGTATACAATGCCAGATGCTGATATTGACTTTCCCTTCGGCATCAACAAATCTCCCATTAGCAAATCAAATCTGGAGTCTTTCTTCGGAAAAAAAGTATTCGTATTATTAGGAGCAGATGATACACAAAGAGAGAGCAAAGATTTTAATGCTACCGCCGATGCAGATGCGCAAGGCAAAAATAGATTTGATCGCGGGAAGAAATATTTTTTAACCGCAAAAAATAAAGCCACATCATTAAATATCCCCTTTAATTGGACAGAAATATTTGTTCCAAATGTAGGGCACTCTAATGGGCTCATGTCGAAATTCGCTTTTTCATCTTTTTTCATGGACATACAATAAAAAATAAATGAAATATCTACGTCAGTTATACATACAGGTAATTATAGGAGTCATTTTAGGAATTATTGTTGGCTATTTTTTTCCAACACTTAGTGGAGCCGGAAAAATGATTGGCGAATGCTATATCAATCTTATTAAGATGTTGATAGCGCCCTTGATATTTTTTACTATTACAGCAGGTATTGCCGGAACCGGCAACCTTAAAAAAGCAGGAAGGATTGGAGGAAAAGCATTGATATATTTTGAAATAATTTCTACCATCGCTTTGTTGCTAGGAATCCTGGTAGCTAATATTGTAAAACCTGGTATTGGCGTTCCGCAAGATGCCGCCAATGCAACTAGTTCTATTGCACAGGTTTCAAAAGAAGTCAACTGGGGCGATTTTTTATTGCACATGATCCCCTCTAATGTGGTTGACTCTTTTGCTAAAGGAGATATTTTGCAAGTACTTGTATTTTCTGTTTTATTTGGAATTGCTTTGAGCAAATTAGGTCCCACAGGGAAATCAATCACGCATAATTTTGATAAAATTAATAAAGTACTGTTTTCTATTCTCAACATGATTACGGTGCTAAGTCCTATTGCTGCTTTTGGCGGTATGTTATCAACCGTTGGAGGTAAGAATGGCTTTGCAATGTTATTTGTGTTAGGCAAGTTTATGATGACTTTTTATCTAACCGCTGCGTTTTTTATTTTTGTCATACTAGGATTGGTGATGAGTTATTACAGATTAAATTTGTTCAAATTATTGAGGTATGTTAAAGAAGAAATTTTAATTGTATTTGGATCTAGTAGCAGCGAGTCGGTATTGCCTAATATTATGAGCAAGCTTGAGCATGCGGGATGTTCTCCTACCGTTGTGGGCTTAGTAATTCCTACAGGATATAGCTTTAATCTAGATGGAACAACGATATATCTCGGGATGTCTGTGTTATTTATTTCTCAGGCGATGGGAATAGATCTTAGTATTATGCAGCAACTAACGGTGGTGGGTATATTGTTATTAACGAGCAAAGGGGCTGGTGGAATTACAGGAAGCGGATTGATTATTTTAAAATCAAGTTTAGATTCCATAAAATTTATTCCAGAAAAAGCGCAAGCGCAATTTCTGCCGTTATTAATTGGAATTGATCGTTTAATGAGTTTAGGAAGGGCATTAACAAATGTAATTGGTAATACAGTAGCTTGTGTTGTTATTGCAAAAAATGAAAAATTAATTGATGAAAAAATTTACAAAGAAGTAGTGGAGAATAAGAAAATTATTATTTTAACATCTAAATAGACATCAACAAAACCATCTAACGAAACAGAGAAAATTGATATTTAAATTTAAACATTTCTAATATGCACAAAAAAAAGGGACTATTAATTTTATTATCTGTTCTGGTATGTCATCTCGCAATGGCACAAAATGATGAACGATATAAAGAGTATTCAAAAGAAGACGAAATCGCTCCTGGGGTAAGTACTCATATTTTAAAATTAAAAAAGAGTTACAAATTAGGGGATGGGATTACATTGCGTTCTTCAGCTGGTAGCTTTAATGTATCGCAAAGTTTGCAAACCAGCTTTTTGGTAAATACGGCTAATAAAGACTTAACAAACATGTCTTCTACATTTAATCTTACTAGGGCACGTTTAAGTTTTTCTTCAAATTTATTTGACAGCAAATGGAGTATTTACTGCAGATTAAATTTACCGGCTAATTACCAAAGCGCTACATCTGGAA
>CANICR010000041.1 GCA_947466405.1 Chitinophagaceae bacterium
ATAAGTAAATTATTTAAAAAAAATCCCGTCCGGGTAATCGTGACGGGAAAGATGAGCGGAAGACCGGGCTCGAACCGGCCACCCCGACCTTGGCAAGGTCGTGCTCTACCAAATGAGCTACTTCCGCAAAATGTATAAGATCTATATTTTTTTAGGACTGCAAAAATAAGGAATGTGCGCCAAAAAAAACAAACATTATTATTTGTAACTTGGGTTATACAAAGTATTTTCCGGAACATTTACTTCTGGCTTCCCTTTGTACCTATGAGTATACAAACTGTAGCATCCACCTAAAATAAATGCAACAATAATAAATACCTGACAAAACCAAAGAAAACGTGATGACGATACCCAGTTTTGTGTAAAATCTTTGTGTGTATTATCTATAACTTCTTGATGCATAAGTAATAATTTCGCTTGCAAAAATAAGGGCTTCTGAGTGAAAAACGTTATTTAGAGTCAATAATTTCAGAAAAGCGTACCCTCTTTTTAATAAAATATTGAAAAATAACGCTCCCTTTATACCAACCAGAAAAAGAATTCGAAATTATAGAGGGTTTAAAGGTCTTTCTTTTAGCAAATAACAACCAGTACAAAAACCCCATATGAGCCTTTGCTACTGCAAGAAAATACCCAAAATCTTTATTAAAAATCGCCTTATAGGCCGCTACTGCATCTAACCCAAAACGAAATGGGATTTTCCAACATGCGGTTAAAAAAGGCAGGTTTTTTGCAAGCATAATTAAATTGTTCCTAAAATTTAAATACACTTTCCTGCTATTCCCTTTTGGCAAAGTTCCTCCTCCTACATGATACACTACCGATAAAGGATGTACGTATATTTTATACCCCTGCAATTGCATCCTCCAACATAAATCAATTTCTTCCTGATGGGCAAAAAAGTACTCATCGAGTCCGCCCAATTGGTGATACACAGCAGACCTTACAAACATAGCCGCTCCTGATGCCCAGAAACAGGGTACAACATCATCGTACTGCCCTTTATCCATCTCAAAAGAATCAAAAACCCTTCCTCTCGTAAATGGATACCCGAAAGCGTCAATCCAACCCCCAGAAGCACCGGCGTATTCAAACTGATCCTTATTGTCGTAAGACAATAATTTAGGCTGACAAGCTCCAATAGTAATATCGCTTTCCATCAATTCAATAATCGGCTGAATCCAATCTGTGGTAACTTCTACATCACTATTCAACAATACATAATAATCCGATTCAACCTGTTTTAAGCCAGTATTATACCCTTTGGCAAATCCTTCATTAACAGGATTGACAATTATTTTAATAGACGGGAAGTACTGTTTAAGAAACTCAATAGAGTCATCTGTTGAAGCATTGTCAACTACAATAATTTCTTTATGCTCATATGAAGAAGCTATCACTGAAGGCAAAAACTTTTCTAAAAAAGCTCTCCCATTCCAGTTTAATATAACAATGGCAACAGATGGAGTACTCATGCTTTATAATAATAATAGCTTTAATGTAATAATTAATAAAATAACATTAAAATACATTTTAATTATTTACACAACAAACTTACTCATTTTTATTTGTCAAATCGGTACTTTTACGAATGTTTTCAAGTTTAATAAATTGGCGCACTAACATTGCCCTCATTGCAATAGCTATTATAATTGGCACTATTTTTTACTCAAACTTTCTGTCGAAAAAAATTGCAGCAGACGAAAAACAAAGGGTTGAACAATGGGTGCAGGCTGTTTCAGAAATAAGCAACCCAGCAATCAGCTCTACCAACCTTGCCAGCAAAATACTTACAGAAAATAGTATTGGAATACCAATGATTACTGTTACAGAAACTGACAGTATTCTAGATTACTATAACATTGACACACAGAAAATAATTAAAAATAAAAACTATATTAAAGAAAAATTAAAAGAATTCAAAAAAACATATCCGCCTATCATTTGGAAAAATCCATATGATTCCAATCAAATTAATCTGGTGTATTATGGAGAAACGGATTTGCTAAAAGAAATCAAATACTTTCCAATCGTTCAATTAATAATTGTTGCGTTATTTATTTTTATCACACTCGTTGCCGTTAGTACAAAAAACAAAAGCACTCAAAATCAGGTATGGGCCGGAATGGCAAAAGAAACGGCCCATCAACTTGGAACGCCCATCTCTTCTTTGGAAGGCTGGATAGAAATGCTAAAAGAATCAACCATCCATCAACAAATAACAACAGAAATCAGTAAAGACGTAGAAAGATTAAAATTAGTAAGTGACCGTTTTGGAAAAATCGGGAGTATTCCACAACTTGAAAATGCAGACATACTTCTGCAAATTTCTAACATGGTTCAATATATCAAAGGTAGATCAAGCGATAAAGTTGATATTTCGATGCATTCAAATGAGAAAGAAATAACTGCTAGTATCAACCCTAATCTGTTCGACTGGGTTATTGAAAACTTACTTAAAAATGCACTTGATGCCATTGAAGGAAAAGGACAGATTGATATAGATATCCGAGATGAAAAAATGCAAATAATTATTGATGTAAAAGATAATGGGAAAGGTATTAGTAAAAAAAATATACCCAATGTTTTTAAGCCTGGCTTTACCACCAAAAAACGTGGATGGGGACTTGGATTATCATTAAGCAAAAGGATAATTGAACAATATCACAAGGGTCAGTTATTTGTCAAATCTAGCGACATTCAGAGAGGTACCACCTTCAGAATTATTCTAAAAAAATAAACCCTGCTTTCTTGAATCTATTTTTTTATTTCGAATATCAATTCATTCATTTTATATTTGTCTGCAATAAAATAAAGCGGCGATGGCGAAATTGGTAGACGCACTACCTTGAGGTGGTAGCGCTCGAAAGGGCTTGGGAGTTCGAATCTCCTTTGCCGCACAGTAAAATTAGTCCTGCACCTGGTGCGGGATTTTTTTTTAAAAGATACTACTTTTGAGCACTCAATTTCAGATGTAATTTTTTATTTGCAAACCCAGGAAAGATAATTGCCTTCAATACTAACAGCCTGGATAATTAATGGTACTTGTATTATTTTATTAAACACACAATTTGCATTCAGCATCTCTTCACTTTCTTCAATTGATTCAATACTGATATGTTTTTTAAAATCAACAGCACCTTCCCCATACCATTTAAAAACAGCTTCCTTTATACACCAAGCTAAAGTATATTGATGCATAAGATCTACTGATAAAAAAGACAGCACCTTGCATTCAATTTCCGTAAGAAATTTATGTTTAATCTCAGCTATTTTTGACCGAGGAAGTTCAATATCAATTCCAACGCAATGTTCTTTACTTACAATGACCGCAGCATAATTTCCAGCATGAGAAATCGAAAAATAATATTGCCCATTGTTTAGATAAGGCTTTCGAGAATCACTTAGTTCAATTTGATGAATAGGAAAATCTTCATATAGCGCCTTTAATAAAAACCGCCCTGCGAGATGCTGCAATCTCTTCTGAGGATGATTGATATTGTTTTCAATTGCATTCTTATCAATGAAAAAAGATTCGGACTCTGTTATATGCCAAACGGCTATTTTTGTACAAGCGTTAATATTTTGTTGATAAACCAAAGGCATAATTGACCGAGAAAGATAATTTTAAAAAATGAAACTTATATTTTTACAAAGTAACAAATAACCCAACACAAATGATTTTAAGTGATAAAAGAATTCTGGAAGAAATGGAAAAAGGGACTATTAAAGTAACCCCCTATCAACGTGAATGTCTTGGCAGTAATAGCTACGATGTGCATTTGGGAAAAACCTTAGCTACCTACGACCACCTTGAACTTGATGCAAAAAAGCATAATACCATTTCACATTTCGAAATTCCTGATGAAGGTTTTTTATTGCTCCCCAATATGTTTTATTTAGGCGTTACAGCAGAATATACTGAAACACATGCCCATGTACCTTTTCTTGAAGGAAAATCATCTACAGGCAGACTTGGCATTGACATACACGCAACAGCTGGCAAAGGCGATGTTGGATTTTGTGGCAACTGGACCCTCGAAATTTCTGTAAAACAACCAGTAAGGGTATATAAAGGAATGCCCATTGGCCAACTTATATACTTCCCTGTTGATGGCGAAATTGAAGTAAAATATAACGAGAAAAAAAATGCGAAATACAGCAAACAACCTAACATGCCTGTAGAAAGTATGATGTGGAAAAATGAATTTTAATTTGAAAGATTAGACATTATAAACTCCCATTTTTTTTATAATAATTTATCAATAACCCCACTACGCCTTCATAGCTCAACAAACCCTGTGGCTGCTGATTATTTTTTAAAAATAAATCATATACCCAGGCAGTCATTGGTTCAAATTTGTTGACATGTGATTTGTTGAACTTTCTCCATTCGTCAATATCTTTTTTTACGGCTGCCGATATTTTTTCACGAGAACGCTTAGCTGCTGAAGAGTCATATGCATAAAGACTACTATTGGCGTAAACATACAATTGTAAATAAGCACTATATTTTAGCAACTCATTTTTTGAATTTTTGGAAACAATAAACGCTATAAAATTCGCTTCACTTTCTTTTGAGAATCCAATCTGATGAGCTACTTCATGACAAACAATATAAGGTTGTAAAAATGCAGGAATAGTAGTATTCACCTGCGCTTCCCCTGTAAATGGATTGTAATAACCTGTAAATCCGGCATAATTTCCAAGCCAACCATACATAGATGATTTGATATCCGGATTCTTATATTGTAAAAAAGGGTAATTTTTTGCAGATGTAGAAAATGCTTCAATTGCAGTTGCAAATAATTGAGGTTGATTTAATCCAACTTGTACATCTTTAACAATTTGCTCTTTTGATGAATTCATGCTATCTAGCAAAATCGAATCGATTTTTTTTAAGTCCAAAGAAGAATATCTTTCTATGGATAAACCCATTTTCCACTCAACACTATTTCTATTATAATTTATCCCCCACATTAAATTGAAGATTAAATAAATGGCAGCAACAAAAATTAAGAAAGAAAGTAAGCCCTGAATAATAAATTTGCTTGAAACATTTTTGGAAAACAAACCCCTAACCCACCTAAATAATTTCCAGCCAAGCCAACAAAAAGCAATTGTATAAAAAATATCGCCAATACTAAAGGAAAAAATTGAAGTCGCCCTTCTTAGCAAGGAAGAAAACTGATCATAAAAATGACTGCCATAAAACACCTCCACTTTACTTGAATCCAAGGTTATGTAATGAAGCGTGATTGATGATATTAATAAACCTAATAATACATACAACTTTCTCTTATTCTTCATATTTATTATTATAATTATTTAAAACTGCCTTCTTGTAGAAAATATCCCCTTAAAAAGCAAGAAACCTCGATATTATTGACCAAAATAATTCAAAAATGGAGTAATCCAATTAAAATCTATCTTAAATACAATTTAACACTGCAATAATTCAATAAATTAGCTTACCTTCGCACTCCTTTAAAATGAATACAATGGGTAAGAAAAGAGCATTTGAAATTGCTTTTGTGGGATTGAAGCCAGGTATTCATGAGTTTAATTTTGAATTAGACGCACAGTTCTTTGTTGAAAAAGAAGCACAGGATTTTTTACATCCAAAAGTAGATGTAAAAATGACCTTGGAAAAAAATACAGGGTTCATGATGTTGCATTTTGAAGTGGGAGGCAATGCAGATGTAACCTGTGACAGGTGTGGCAATTCATTGAATTTGAATTTGTGGGATGAATTCAAAATGCTTGTTAAGATGGTTGACAATGCAGATGAAATGAATGAGCAAGAAGAAGACCCAGATGTTTTTTACATCGCGAAAAATGAAAGTCATTTAAATGTAGAAAACTGGTTGTATGAATTCGCAATGCTCAGTGTACCCATGCAAAAAATGTGTAGCCCTGAAGAAATGGGTGGGCCACAATGTAATAAAGAAGTTTTGCAAAAACTGAAAGAAATGGAAGTCAAGCAAAAAGAAGATACGTTAAACCCCTTATGGAAGGGATTAGATAAATTCAAAGAGAACTAATAATATTAAAATTTAAAATTTACCGTCATGCCAAATCCAAAGAGGCGCCACTCACAACAAAGAAGTGCAAAAAGAAGAACTCATTATAAAGCTACAGAGCCTACATTGAGTCTAGATTCAACAACAGGTGAAACCCACGTTCGCCATCGTGCACATGTAAGCGAAGGAAAGTTATACTACAAAGGTCAATTGGTTGCAGAAAAAGCACCATTAAAAGCATAATATTTTTTCCGAAATTTTAAATTCCAAAATCAAAGTTTGATAATAATCAACCTGGGTTTTGGAATTTTTAATTTAATTTTTTCTCATGATAAAAATCGGTCTTGATATGATGGGTGGCGATTTCGCACCCTCTGAAGCAGTTAAAGGCGTTGCCTCCTTTTTAGGAAGTAATTCCAAGGCTATTAATTTGATTTTAATTGGCGACAAAGATCAAATTAATGAAGAACTAATACAGCACAATATCAATCAGTCTGCCATTTCAATAGTACATACCTCTCAAACGATAGAGATGCAAGAGCATCCTACTAAAGCTCTAAAAGAAAAACAAGATTCTTCCATTGCTGTTGGATTTAATCTTTTAGCCTCAGGTGAAATAGATGCATTCATCAGCGCTGGTAATACAGGAGCCATGATGGTAGGCGCTCTATTTAGTATTAAAGCCATTGAAGGTGTTATTAGGCCAACCATTGGTGCTTATATTCCACGAGAAGATGGCAGCCTTGGATTATTAGTGGATGTTGGTTTAAATGCAGATTGCAAACCCGAAAATTTAAACCAGTTTGCAATATTGGGCTCCTTATTCGCAGAACATATTCTAAATATTAAAACACCAAAAGTTGGACTCGTGAATATTGGCGAAGAAGAAGGCAAAGGAAATATTTTAGCACAGGCAGCCTACCCTTTATTAAAAGAAAATAATGCCATTAATTTTATTGGCAATGTAGAAGGGAGAGATATTCTGATAAATAAAGCAGACGTAATGGTTTGTGAAGGCTTTACAGGAAATGTTGTTTTGAAGATGGCAGAAAGCGTTTACGATATCATCAAACGCAGAAATATAAAAGACGAACATTTTAATCGATTTAATTTTGAAGCTTATGGCGGAGTACCCGTTCTTGGAGTATGCAAACCCGTTATAATCGGACATGGTATTTCTACATCGATTGCCTTTGAAAATATGATTAAAATTGCTTACAAGATGATTGATACCAATTTAACTGAAAAAATTACTGCCAAGTTTTCTAATATATAATTTGGGATACAACTCTAACTGTTAAAAATTTGTTACGGGGTCTTAGATTGAAATATTTGATACATTTTTTAAGTACTTTACAACACTTTTTAAAGCACCCATTTTTTATTAATTAAACCAAATATTATGAAGAAGATTTTGATACCCCTTTTTGTTACCGTATTAAGTGTAAGCCTTGTTTTAAGTTGTAAAAAATCAGCGACTACCAATGCCTGCGCCAATACAAATATTGTCATTTCAGATTCAGTTACAAGTTATACTGGTTGTCCAAACCAAATTATGGGTAGTATCACTTTATCAGCTTCAGGCTCAACGGGATTTACCTATAGTAAAAATGGAGGCGCTTACCAAACTAGTAATGTTTTTTCAAATTTATCAGCTGGCGTGTACACTATGAGCGTAAAAGATGCCAATGGTTGCACCAATACAAAATCGATAACAGTTGGAGAAACTGCCGGACCAGATTTTATCAATGTAAGAACAATCATTAGAAGCAATTGCGGCGGAAGCAGTTGTCATTTAAATGGCGGTGCTCAAAGAGGATACAATTTTGATAACGAATGCAGCATAGTAAGTTATTGGTCTAAAATTAATAGCACTTGCGTTACCCTTCAATCAATGCCTACTTCAGGTCCATTGTCAAGCACAGATCGTCAAGCTATTACAACTTGGGTAAATGCTGGGCATCTTTATACTAATTAATTTTCAACAATAATTTTATCATGGACAGAAAAGAATTTTTATCTTCTCTAGGGTTTTCTGCTGCTTCTTTAATGATGGCCTCCTGCTTGGGTAGTTGTCAAAAAAGCAGCACTAATGCTCCTACAGTTGATTTCACCATCGATATTTCACAATCCCCATATGACGTATTGGCTATAGCCGGTAACGCTGTTTCTAAAGATGGTGTAATTATAGCGAAAACATTAGCGGGCGATATTATTGCTGTTGCTCAAGCTTGCACTCATGAAGGGATCAATGTTACTTTTCAAGCAAATAGTAACCGTTTTTATTGCAGTGGACATGGAGCTACTTTCAGCACTACTGGTGCTGTAACAAATGGCCCAGCTTCCTCCCCACTTAAGCAATATACTGTTACAGTTAATGGCAATCTAATTAGAATAAACGGCTAGTTATATATAATCAAACAAACTTCTTCAACCCTCAATTTATTGAGGGTTTTCTTTTAACTATTAAACCCCATAAAACTCCTTTGCAAAGCTTTGTGATGTAAAAAAATAATGGCAACTCAAGGAAGTACAATTTACAATAGCTAGAAACTAAAAACATTGGTAAAATTTTACGTAATTATGACAATTCTGTGATAAAACTTTAAAGTATAAAAAGGACATTTGCAACTGAATAACATTATGCAAAAACTTGTCTTTTATATCCTTTTTCTGCTTCTAGCAAACAGCTGTTTTGCTCAAATCGATAGCTCAAAAAAAAGCGAGAAATTAATGGAAGAAATTGTTATCACCTCCACACGAACAGAAACCAAATTAAGCAATGTGGCAGTTCCAACTAAAATAATTTCTAAAAAATATATTCAACAGACAGGAGCACTTAAATTACAAGATATTTTGCAAGATCAAACGGGGATAGTTATTGTGAATAGCAATTTAAGTACTTCTTTAAACGGATACCCTAACCCATTTGGTCAAGGTATTCAAATGCTTGGACTTGATCCTGCCTATACAGCCGTATTAATTGATGGTGAACCTTTAGTAGGACGAAATGCTGGCATATTAAAATTAGGAAGATTAGCAACCGGCAATATAAAACAAATCGAAATCGTTAAAGGACCCTCTTCAAGTTTATATGGAAGCGAAGCTATGGCCGGCGTGATTAATATTCTTACCGACTTACCTATGAACGAAAATGCTCAAGCTCAATTGCACGCATCTAGCAATAATACATTTGCACAAACACTTTCCTATTCTAATCGACAGGAGAAAATGGGCGTTCAGCTTTTCATGAATAGATATTCTACAGACGGATATGATTTAGATAATTCTACATACGGAAAAACAATCGACCCCTATAGAGACTGGACAATGAATGTTAAATTAACTCAAACAATTTCGCCTAAAACGAAAATGCTTGTATCCTTTAGGAACTTTGATTCAAAACAAGATAATAATTACCAAATCATCTGGCAAACAGCCCCAGCAATTGTTAAAGGATATACAAAGGAAAAAGACAATAGTTTATTTACTCAACTAACCCATAACACATCAAAAAATAGCAAACTATTCTTCAGGATTTTTTATAATAACTATGATAATAATTCATTCGTTAATTTAGAAAATACGGAAACGAGATTTGATGAAACAAGCTTTATACAATCAATTCTTAAACCAGAAATACAACTAGAAAGTAATTCATTAAATAGAAAATATATTGCCGGGATTGGTACTTATTTTGAAACAATTGACGCATCAAGATATGCAGGGAAACAAAAATTAACTACTGCTTACACATTTACGCAAAACGAATGGTACTTTTTACAAAAAAAATTAACACTGATTGCCGGTGCGAGACTTGACAAACGAACTGACTATTCAATAAATTTAAGTCCCCGAATTGCAATTGCATTCAAACCTACTAATCACTGGAAGTTTACAACATCTGCTGGCTATGGATTTAAAGCCCCAGACTTTAGGCATATGTACCTTAATTTTTACAATGCCCAGATTGGCTATTCGTTAATAGGAGCAAATATATTATCAGATGAATTAACGCGCCTTCAACAATTAGGCGAATTAGAAAATGGCATTAATATATCTCCTTATTTAACAAAAAATATTCTATTGCCGGAAAAGTCATTCGGAACTCATCTAGGTGCGGCTTATTCATCTCCCAATCTGAATATTGAAATAGGATTATTCAGAAATGATATCAATAATCTCATTGACGTTTATTTACTCCCCTTTAAAAAAACAAGTAGCCGAAGTATTTATAGTTATCACAATACAAATAGAATTTACACACAGGGTGCAGAATTCGATTTCAAATACATCGTCAGTAAACATATTTCATTGGCATTAGGGTACCAATATTTAGAAGCTAAGGATAAAGCAGTCATTGAGGAAATTAATGCCGGAAAATTATATCGCAGAGATCCCATTACATATAAAACAAGCCTTGTTACAAAAGCTGATTATTTTGGCTTAAATAATCGATCACGAAATACTTTCAATGCAAAAATTACACTGGTAGATCAAAAAAGAGGCTTGCTTTTTTTATTCCGTTTCGCTTTTAGAGGGAAATATGCTTTTACCGATGTCGATGGAGACAATATTGCAGACAACGACAAAGAATTTGTAAAAAGCTACACGATAGCCAATTTTACCATGAGTAAAAAAATATCCAACCACTTAACCACTCAAGTTGGAGTTGATAATTTTTTGAACTATACCAATTCGCTTCAAATGCCTAATATTGCAGGCAAATTATTTTTTATCAATGTTAATTATTCAATCAATCATTTAATCAATAAAAACTAAACCAATTATGAAAAGAGTACTATTTTTTGGATTGCTTGCTAGCGTAGCTTTTTCCGCTTGTAAAAAATCTTCGACAACAAATCAATCAGCAACTGATATCTCTGGGATAAAAACCATCAGCGTTGCATTTGATCAATTGGCCAGTCAACCTTTTACGTTATTTCGTTTCAGTGATTCCAGTGTAATTGCGAACACAGATTCTGCAAGCAATTCATGGGATTTCGGAATTCGATTTACTACATTTATTGTAAATAGTTATGCCGGAGGACCAGGAAATGCAGGTGTAATCATGCAGAATAATATTTTCGATTCAGTAAAATCAGCCCCAACATCAGGTTATGCTTATGACACAACATCAGCTCAAAGAGCTATAAAAGATGGCAGTTGGTATACTTACAATTCTCAATCTCATGTATTCGTTCCAAAAGCAGGTAAAGTATTTATTTTCAAAACTGCCGATGGTTCACATTATGCAAAAATGGAACTACTATCAGTTGAAAATGGCCCTGTTGTTCCACCAGCTCAAACTCCAACCATCTTATATTATACATTCCGTTATTCGTACAAAGCAGACGGAAGCACCACTTTCTAATGTAAAATCATTTTCCCAAAAAAGCCATTTCTATGAAATGGCTTTTTTAATAAAAAATATGAAGTACAGTTACTATACCGCCACATTGAAGTCTCTCAACGCATCATTTAAACTTGTTTTCAAATCGGTACTTGGCTTTCTTTTCCCTATAATTAATGCACAACTCACATTGTATTCCCCTGCAGGGAATTTCTTGATGTAACTACCGGGAATGACTACACTTCGTTCTGGAATAATTCCTTTCATTTCTAAGGGCTCAGCGCCACTAACATCTATAATTTTGGTAGACTGAGTTAACACAACATTTGCTCCGAGTACTGCTTCTTTTTGCACCCTTACTCCTTCTACAACAATACACCTGCTCCCAATAAAACAACCATCTTCAATAATAACAGGACTAGCCTGTAATGGCTCTAATACGCCACCTATTCCAACACCACCACTCAGGTGAACATGCTTGCCTATTTGTGCGCAACTTCCTACCGTAGCCCAAGTGTCCACCATTGTTCCCTCATCTATATAAGAACCAATATTTACATAAGATGGCATAAGCACCACATTCTTAGCAATAAAAGCCCCATATCTAGCAACAGCATGCGGCACCGCCCTAACCCCAAGTTCTTTATAATTAGATTTCAATTTCATCTTATCATAAAATTCAAAGGGAGGCAATGAATGAGTTTCCATTGGTTGAATAGCGAAATACATTAGAATCGATTGCTTTACCCACTCATTTACCTGCCAATCATTTCCAACAGGCTCAGCGGTTCTCAATATCCCCTTATCTACTTGATCAATAACCAATCTTATGGCATCGACATACTTTCCTTCTTTCAATAATTCACGATTATTCCATGCTTCCGATATTAAAAATCTCAAATCCATAATTATATATTTTTGCGAACTTAATAATCTTCCATGATAATTTAATAAATGAATTTTAATTTATTGGAATTATATTTGTTTTGACAAATTTATGCAATGAATATAGCTTTTGATGCAAAAAGAATTTATCAAAACAGAACTGGCTTAGGAAATTATAGCCGAACACTGGTAAATTCACTTTCGCAGTACTTTCCCGAACATGCTTATTTTTTATGTGCTCCAAAGATTACTTCCTTATTTAACGAGAATGATTTTCATAATATTCATACCATTACACCCAATAATTTTCCTTCAAAATGCCTAAAAGGGCTATGGAGAAGCAACCTGGTAAAAAAAGATTTGATCAATGCCAATATGGACATTTATCACGGATTAAGCCACGAAATACCATTTGGAATCCAGCGCACCAAAATAAAATCTGTTGTCACCATTCATGATTTAATATTCGAAAGATACCCATCTCAATACAATGCAATAGATGTATTTATATACCGACGCAAATTTATAAATGCCTGCAAAAATGCTGATAGAATAATTGCCATCAGTGAACAAACAAAAAAAGATATTGTTGAATTTTACAAAATAGATGAAAAAAAAATAACCATTTGCTATCAAAGTTGCCAGCCATCTTTTTACACAGAAGTTGATAACAATGACAAAAAAAGAATCAAAGAAAAATATAACTTACCTGATAATTTCTTTCTTTTTGTAGGATCTATTATAGAAAGAAAAAATCTTCTGACTATTTGTAAAGCTATTAAATTATTGTCTGCAGAAAATTCATTACCTCTTGTTGTTATTGGAGACGGGAAAGAATATCTTCATACTGTTAAGGAATATCTTACCGATAATCAATTAAATAACCGCGTTATTTTTCTTAAAGAATATAAATCAACAGACAATAAAACTGACTATTTATCGATCAATGACTTTCCTGCTATTTATCAACTGGCTACAGCGTTAATCTATCCTTCCATTTTCGAAGGCTTTGGTATTCCAATCTTAGAAGCTTTGGCTAGCAAAACGCCTGTTATTACTTCTAACATTTCATGTATGCCAGAAGTGGGCGGCAATGCAGCTTATTATGTAAACCCATTAAATCCGGAAGAAATTGCCAATGCAATGACTGCATTAATACAAAATACTACGTTGGCAAAACAAATGAAAACAGATGGAGCTATTCAGGCAAACAAATTCAATGCATTAAATTGCGCAAATGCTGTAATGAACGTCTACAAAAGTTTATAAATGAATTTTGAAAACGATATTAAATCCTGTATTTCAACACTAAAATCTGGCGGCATTATATTATACCCTACGGATACCGTATGGGGATTAGGTTGCGATGCCACCAATGAGGAAGCCGTTGCAAAAATATTTTCAATTAAAAAAAGAATCGAATCAAAAAGCATGATAATGCTAGTTTCTTCAATAAATGAAATTCAACAATATTGCAATAGTACAATTCAAGAAACCGAATCAATAAT
>CANICR010000042.1 GCA_947466405.1 Chitinophagaceae bacterium
TAGTAAAAGCATTGTCCCCAAATCTTTTTTCATGAGGAATAATATTATCCGCAATACAGATTACTTTAATTTTTTTATTTCTTGTAGCTATTCTTAAAATGGTTCCTAAGCAGGGACCCATAAATGGCAGCCAATATCTTACAATGACTAAATGGGTATTTGAATTTTTTATTTTTGTTCCAATTTTAATCCAGTTAAAAGGGTTGATAGAGTTTATTAAAATATGGATTGATAAATCAATTGGCGCAGGTTCACTAGAGAATTGGGTTGTTCCTGGGAATAAAAATTGCGGATATTGTAGGGAAAAAGTATAGAGGTCGACATGATGACCTTCAATTTTGAATTCT
Source organism: Chitinophagaceae bacterium (assembly GCA_947466405.1). Classification (GTDB taxonomy): domain Bacteria; phylum Bacteroidota; class Bacteroidia; order Chitinophagales; family Chitinophagaceae; genus Ferruginibacter. The sequence continues at coordinate 348 of CANICR010000042.1, forward strand.
CTAGCTAAGCGTTCATTATAGGAGGCTAAACCGCCTCTTAGAGGATGCGCGGGACCAATAATGATGATATTTTTCGAAGAGGCGCTCAATGTTTATAGGCCTGTCTTTTGCTCAATCAGATAATTATTTCTTTCTATTGAATTTCTTGAAATTAGTTCGCCGATAAATCCAGCAAGAAATAACTGAGTACCCATTATCATTGCTAGAATTGCAAAGTAAAATAAGGGTCGGTCTGTCATGCCTGTTACATCAAAGAAAAATTTAGAAATGGTTAAATAGGTGAATACCATTAATCCAAATATAAAAGCTAATGTACCCCATAAACCAAAGAAGTGCATAGGTCTTTTTCCGAATTTACCCACAAAGAAAATAGTCATTAAATCTAAAAATCCATTTACAAATCTTGTCCAACCGAATTTAGTTACTCCATATTTCCTTGCTCTGTGCTCCACTACTTTTTCGCCGATCTTTTTGAATCCTGCCCATTTGGCTAGCACTGGAATATAGCGGTGCATTTCGCCATATACCTCAATGCATTTTACGACTTTCTTCTTGTAAGCTTTTAATCCGCAATTGAAATCATTCAATTGTATTTTACTCATACTTCTTGCGGCAGCATTAAATAATTTACTCGGAATATTTTTTGTAAAAGTGTTATCGTATCTTTTTTTCTTCCATCCGCTTACAATATCGAAATCTCCTTCTAGTATCATTTTTCTTAATTCTGGAATTTCATCTGGACTATCTTGCATATCTGCATCCATGGTAATAATAATTTCTCCTTGGGCTGCTTTAAATCCTTCATTTAATGCGGCACTTTTGCCATAATTTCTTTGGAATTTTATACCTTTTATGTGAGGGTTTTTTGAGCGTAGATTTTCAATTACTTTCCAGGAGTTATCAGTACTGCCGTCATCAATTAGAATTACCTCATAACTTAATTGATTTGAACTTGTAACCCGATCAATCCAATCTGTTAGTTCAGGTAAAGATTCTTCTTCATTAAAAAGGGGAATTACTATTGAAATATCCATCATAACACAATTTACGATTTTGAAATGAATTTCTAATTCTTGATAAATGAATTATTTTTTATACTGGCGATAAGGGAGCTAAGGCCTGTGGCTATGGACCCCATTAATAAATATAATAAGGTATTAAAAAAGAGTAACATGGGCATGGCATTTTTTCTCAATTCTGCTGCATTTGCATTTATTTCATCTTTGGTTCTATTCCCCCCTTTAAGGATCATTTGATTATTTTCTTGAATAACTTTTTCAATAATTTGAGGATTGAGTTTGTAAAAAACAAAAGTGAAAATAATCATGAATAAGGTGATTACAATAAAGGTTTTAAATCCTTCAGAAAAGTAGTCTTTAAATGTATTGATTTGATTGTTTTTCATTTGAGAAAGTACGGACCAAATCACACCTATAAAATAAATACAAAAAAGGAGAGGTTGTATTTCTGCTATTGTGTAAATATGAAAAAGGTAATACCATACTAATGAGATTATTATTAATATTCCAGCAATTATAATTCCTTTATTGGCAGCACTTATATTTTTCATACTATTTATAATTGTGTTTACTTTAGCAAATATCATTAAAAAATCCACTGATTACAATCATTTGAAAGAAATATATTGGATATTATTTTAGTAGCATTGTGTTATTATCTTTAATTAGTTTAAATCTAGAATGGGCCGGTTGATTAGGTAGCAGATATAAATGTTTTAAAAGTCAGGAAACTGTTAAACTGAAAGGCAAAAAAGAAATTGTTGAATCAACTAAGGCGGTATTAGATTAGAATAGATTGATACAGAATAATTGTTGCAAAAGACCATAAACTGTATCAGTTAAATTACAAAGGGCAGAGATTAATTCTCTGCCCTTTGTTTTATTAAGATAATTTCAGGAGAAGCTGTTGAATAGCAACTAAAAAATCAATTATTTTGTATGCAAGATTTTTTTATAGCCATCATTTTTACTTCTTTATCACCAATAGCTTTTATTAATTTTTCATATTTCGAAGTGGTTTCTTTTGATTGTAAGCTATCATTAAGGAATAGTTCTCCTTTTTTTATTTCCATTTTATAGTTTTCCAAATTTATCAATTTGTCATTGGCTAATCCTGCAATTAGTTTAGCAACATTTTCATCATCATTTCCAATGGCAACGGTTGTATTTTTGAAAGCAGAGTCAGTTGCAATTAATAATACTTTTTTATTATCGCAATTCGGTTTATCGCAAACTCCTGGGCAATTATTCATGCTAGCCAGGGTAGGCGCAATAACTAGTGACACAATACTCATTAATTTTATCAGGATATTCATAGAAGGTCCTGAAGTGTCTTTGAATGGATCACCTACGGTATCACCAGTTACAGAGGCTTTGTGTGGTTCGGATTTTTTATAATGCATCTCTCCGTTGATTTCTACACCTTTTTCAAAAGATTTTTTGGCGTTGTCCCAAGCACCACCAGCATTATTTTGGAAAATACCCATCAATACGCCGCTAACGGTAGCGCCTGCTAAGAAACCACCTAATGCTTCTGGCCCTAAAGTGAAGCCAATAAGGATAGGAGAGATAATAGTAATCGCACCTGGCAACATCATTTTTTTTAAGGATGCTTCAGTACTAATAGCTACGCATTTTTCATATTCTGGTTTCCCTGTTCCTTCCATAATACCCGGAATAGTGCGAAATTGACGGCGAACTTCTTCAACCATGGCCATAGCGGCTTCTCCTACAGCTCTTATCGCCAGAGAAGAGAAAATAAAAGGAATCATTCCTCCAATAAACAAGGAAGCCAATACATCAGCTTTATAAATATCGATATGCTGATTATCGGGCATCGCAACACCTACAAATGCCGCAAATAAAGCCAAAGATGTTAATGCAGCGGAAGCAATGGCGAAACCCTTACCGCTTGCGGCTGTGGTATTTCCAACGGCGTCTAAAATATCTGTTTTCTCACGTACTTCAGCAGGTAATTCACTCATTTCAGCGATACCACCAGCATTATCAGCAATAGGACCAAAAGCATCAATCGCTAATTGCATAGCAGTAGTGGCCATCATACCTGCCGCAGCAATGGCTACACCATATAAACCTGCACAATAAGATGCACCATAAATACCTGCAGCCAAAACTATTATAGGCATGAATGTTGATTCCATCCCAATGGCCAACCCACCAATTATATTTGTTGCATGTCCAGTACTAGATTGTTTGATTATACTCATAACTGGGCGTTTACCCATGGCAGTGTAATATTCAGTAATGATACTCATTAAAGTACCTACTACTAAACCAACAGCGATAGCGCCTATAACTCCATTTCTTGTAAATTCAATACCACGTAATGACATGGTTTCAGGTAGTATATTTAATACTAAGAAATAACAAGCTATTGCAGTTAATATCATTGAACCATAGTTTCCCATGTTTAATGCTTTTTGGACTGTTGCAGTATTTAAACTTGCATTTTCACTAATTCTTACAAAGAATGTTCCAATAATAGATAATAAAATACCAACACCTGCTATCATCATCGGTAATAAAATAGGAGATAAGCCGCCAAAAGCATCTATTAATTTACCACCACCTACTGCGGTTACTTCTTGTCCTAAAACCATTGTGGCTAAAACAGTCGCTACATAAGAACCGAATAAATCGGCACCCATACCGGCTACATCACCTACATTATCTCCTACGTTATCAGCAATGGTTGCTGGGTTACGAGGATCATCTTCTGGAATACCTGCTTCTACTTTCCCTACTAAATCAGCCCCCACATCAGCAGCCTTGGTATAAATACCTCCGCCCACACGAGCAAATAAGGCAATAGATTCAGCACCTAAAGAAAATCCAGTTAATACTTCTATTGTTCTCAGCATTTCAGAAGGATCTCCATTAACATAAAACAGTTGCTTTAATACTAGAAATAAACCACCTAATCCCAATACGGCTAATCCAGATACGCCTAAGCCCATAACAGAACCTCCAGTGAAAGAAACTTTTAAGGCACGAGCTAAGCTGGTTTTAGCAGCTTGTGCAGTTCTTACATTTGCTTTAGTTGCAACTTTCATTCCTATATAACCTGCAGTGGCACTAAAAACAGCACCAATTACAAACGACACCGCAATACTCCAATGGCTTTCTGCATTTTTGGTAGCCATAAATCCTAATAAAAGAGCAACTATAACTACAAAATAACCCAAGATTTTCCACTCTGCTTTTAAGAATGCCATCGCACCTTCAGCTATGTATGTGCTGATTTCTTTCATGCGGTCATTGCCTGCATCTTGCTTTGATACCCAATTAAATTTGATTAGCGTATATAAAAGGCCTATTACGCCCATTATTGGTACTAAGTAGATTAGTTTTTCCATCATAATTGATTGTCTTTTTTGGAGGGCAAAAATAAGGTAAAGCAGTTAATTTTTTAAAAAAAACGGAGTAAATTAATGGTTTATTTATTAATATATCAGTTTGAGGTTACTTAGAGATGCTTTTTTGAAAAAATATGAATAGAAGACAATGTGAAAGGTAGGCAATATTCGGTTATTGAATATCGTAATAAATACGAACTAGGTTATTACGATTTAAATCTGTTTCAATGTAAAACGATTTTCTTTTTTTACCATCAATTATTTCCAGTACAGAGGTATTGGGTGGTATACTGCCCAGATTATTTGCTGAAAATGTGATAAGATTGGTTCCTGGTTGTAAAAAAACAGTAAGAAATTGAGGCTTTTTTTTGACTGGAAAGTTTTGAGTAATCCATTTATTGTTAATACTTAATGAAATAGTATCTCCATCTTCAACAGCATCATCCCATATGGCAAAAGTTAACTGTGGTAATTGTGTAATAAAATCTCCGATTATTCTGCCAGATCTTTTTCCGCTGCTGTCAATAATTTTATTATAATATCTTAAATATGAATAATCTTCTTGTTCGTCTGTCGTAATTCTTTTTTCAGTAGAGTTGTTTTTATCCCCTTTGCTATTGGTTTGTATATATACTTCTGCAAGAATAAATGTAGCCCCCATGTTTTCAGTATCATTAAAAGAAAGCGTTTTTTTATAGTTTTCAAATTCTATTTTTATGGCAGCACTAGAAGGTTTAATACTTCCAAAGTCATCAGTAAAGAAGCTGATAATATTTAATCCCGTGTCTAGTATAATTTCTTCATTGTCCCTTTTTTTTCTAGAATCCACTTGGTCGATAATAATTTCTTCATTTAATTTTACAGATACAATATCGTTATCGTTATTTCTTTGAAATTTTATTCTGGCTTCTTCTGATTTTGTAAATATGGTATCAATGAGTCCGAAATAGATTGAAGATAATTTTGGTGTGGTAATTTTTTTTGATAATGCAGTATTTAAAATCTCATTATTTATTTTAGTAAATGAAATAGTACTAGCGTATAAAAATTGGAATAATTTATTTGCCAAGGGTTGATAATCGATAGGGTAGTCTTTTATTTCATTTATTTTTAAGCCATCAATAGCAACAGGGAATCTGTTGTTTGTTAATAGTAAATCGCCTTTAAAATTTATTTTAAAATCTAATGTGCCATTAAAGAAATATGTCCAAGCCCCAATGCTAAAAGGGGTTTCAGTGATTGGTAATTTATTTTTACTGATAAATAATTGCCTAGAATTTTTCTTTACTAATAGTAATTCGTAGGATGCAGAAAAGCTATCACATTCAATCGTAAGCGTGGCGGGGTAAAGGACGCTTTTTTCTGGGATGCCAATTTGAAGAATTAATTTAACAGGACTCTCATTCTTTTCATTTGTGTAATTCATTTCCCATTTCCCCATAAAACTATTTTGAGCAAATGGGTGTATGCTTAAAGAAATAAATAGAAGTAAAAGAAATTGTTTGATCATTTTTACACAATAGTGGTATAAAAAATATTACGTATTATTAAAGTTACTCAAAAAGTTCTAGTTTGTTTTTTGGCCTTCTAGTATCTTGCCAATTAAAATTCTTTAATAATTTTAATTGCTCAGGTATTTGATTCATAGGATAGAGTATGCCTTTGACATCATTAATATACTTTATTTTATTAGCATTTTTATTCACAATAAATAATTCAATGGCATCACTAGTGGATTTATTCATTCCTGTATAAGCATTGTCTTCGTCTTGAGGGTAAAAAATGCTTTCTGCAGGATTCCCTTTTGTTTTGATATAGTAAATTTCGCCTTCTTTAAAATAGCCATTAATAGTTTTTCCTGAAATCTGATTATAAAATCCTTCAGGTGTTTTATTGATAACTAGGGTATTGTAGAATACTTTCACTTCTTTGGGTTGCTTGTTTTCAGTGCATAAAAACATAGTATCTCCAGTAATCTGTGTACTTCCATTCCAGCAGATTGGTTGTTGGAACAGTTTAAAAGTGGAATCTTCTGTTGAGTAATATAGGCTATCGCTTGCAGCTTGTATTGAGTCGTTAAAGATTCGGACATGATGAAAACCTATGAAGTAACTGATGCTGTCTTGATTTTCTTTTTTTATGGAGGTGTTTAGATTTTTTTGTAAACTATCTGATTTTTCAACAAGTGTAATTGGCTTTTTTCCAGAGAATAAAGTGTCTGCAGAAATGTAGGTACTGTCTTTATTTTTATAAAAAATCATTACAGGTTTTCTTGTTGCTAAGAAGGTGTTATTTTTTTTGTCAATCAAAATTTGGTTACCTAGTACAATAATACTTTTAGAACTATCAACAAATTTTCCATTTTCTTCAATTTGAACGATATCGCTTTTTTCATCAAAAGCAATTTTATTTCCACTTATGTATTTATCCCCATCCCGAAAAATTGTTTTATCAAAAAAAATAGCCTCTCCAGTTTGAAGGTTATAAGTACCAGAATGGGTTTCGATATTTCCATTTTTACTTTTAATGAATGTAGGCGCAATGAAATAAGTATTTTTGAATGCAGTATTATATCTAAGACTGTCTGCAATCATGTCATATTTCGGATCAACTAAGTGAACTTTTTTTTGAAAAAAGACATCTTTTGTGTCAGAATAATACACAGCATTTTCACTAGTAAGGACTGTTTTTTCATTGATAACCTTGCCTCCATTTTTATAATTAGCAATTCCGGTTTTCAAATTATATTCCAAATTCTCTGTAAATAAGGTGGCTTTGCCATCAGAAAATTTAACCTTGTTTTTTAAATAAGCGATTTGGTCATTGCCAACATACATCAGGTATTGCGAGTAGGTATTTACGGTATCTGCGTTATTAATGTGCACATTACCAAAAACCTCTGTAATGCCAGTACGTTTATTTAGGACAATGCTATCTCCGCTTAAAATAGTTGTTCCTTGTTTTACTATAGCATTTCCGCTTAGTGTTTCAAGTATAGTAGAATCATTTAGGGTAATTTGTCTTAAGTTTTCTGCGTTGATTATATTGATGAACTTAATCGTATCGTTATTGCGATTATTAATGGTAGAATCAAATTGTGCTTGTACGTGTAGTAAAAAAAAACTGGCTAAACACGTAAAGAGGAATTTGAAAAAATATTGCAATTTTTTATTTTTATTGTTGAATTAAATAAGGGGCATTCACCGAATCTGGTAGTGGTATATTTAATGATTTTTCTTTATTGCTTTTACCAAATACAGAAACCGATATGTATCTTTTTGGGTGCACTCTTACATCATCTAATAAGAGGTTTAATTTATTACTTGTAGCGGTTAAATTTCTATATAGTGCAGGGTCATTTAGGAAAAGTCCTAGAGATCCACCTTTCCCATTGGTATTAGAAAAAGCTAATTGTAATGTTTTTATTGTAGAGTCAATTGTATGCAATGTTGATTGTAAATCAAGTGCTGAAAAGTTATAAGCTGATTTGTCGAGATTACTAATAAGGCTATTTATTTTATTATTATTTCTAGAAAGATTTGAAGTTACTGATTCAATATTATTGATTGTTTTTGCTACACTTCCTGTTTGGTTATTTAATATTTTTTCAATAGAAGAGCTAGAAATTAAAAGGGAGGCACTTAGCTTATTCAGGTTGTCAACCGTTGCTGATATATTGTCTTTTGTATGGTTATCAAAAATGGTATTAATATTCCCAATAAGAGAATCGAGCGACTTTACTGAGTTTTTAACTTCGAAAAGTAATGGGTCTACATTTTGTAAAACATTATCCAGTAATCCTTTGCTAGCTTTAGTTATTAAGGAATCTTTATTTTTTAGATAAACAGGGCTATCGCCTAATTTTATTTCAATTTTTGTATTACCTAATGGGTTGGGAATAATGAGTGCAATAGAATTGATGGGTATATTTATTTTCTGATTTAATTCAATGGTAACTAATAAGGATTTCATGTCCATATCGTTGGAAATATCTTTAACTGACCCAATTTTAAGTCCATTAATCATTACAGGATTTGAATTTGTTAATCCTTCAACATTATTATATTTAGCATATAATATCATTTTTTTATTCCAGAGATTATTGCCTTTTAAAAAATTGAACCCTAGTATAAAAAGCAGTATAGATAAAACTGCTATTGCGCCTACTTTGGTTTCATTTGAAATTTTCACTGTTGGAAATTATTTGTTTAAAAAATTAGTTACTAGTATGGTTATTGTTTTCGATCTGATTTTTATATCTTATTACCGCATTGGTTATAGACTCCGCTAATTCTTGCTGCCCTTTTGGACTATTTAAATATCGTTCATCTTCAACATTATTGATAAAGCCAGTTTCTATTAAAATGGCAGGCATATTTGTTGCTTGCAATACCCAAATACCTTTTTGACGTTGGTTTACTCCTAATGCAGGTCTATTTGTTTTATCTATTTCATCATTTACTAAAGAGGCGAGTCTGTCGCTTTTTTCCTGGTATCTTTTAGCATATACTTGTGCAATAGCTCTACCTTCTGGGGTATTAAAATCGAAGCTATTAAAGGCAGAATCTGAGCCTGATTCAATTTCGAATTCTGATTCAGTTTGGCCCTGTTCATTCATGATGGCTTTCAGCTTATCACTTGTTTTGTGGGCAGCGAATATCCAAACACTTGTCCCGTTTCTTCCTATGGGAAGTTTATAATACTCATATAATGGCTCTACAACTTTATAAGGGGTAGATATTTTCTTTTTTCGCTTGCCTTTTCCTTTGTATGAAATTTTATATTTTGTAACGGTATGAGTGCCAATTTGCCTTTTTCCGGTTGCCAAAGGACCAGAATCGGCATGAATGCATAAAAATAAATCTCCTTTATTTTCATTGGCAATTTGTGCTTTCTCTTTTGGATTCTGATAAATATCAGTTGTCCTTGTTGGGATAATATTCAATTCGGGTAATTGTTTTTTTAATTCTGCTACAAGCTTTTTTGATATTGCCAACGTTACATCTTTTTCATTTGAACGAAGCGAATGTTCATACTGGCCCACAGCCCCATAATCAGTGCCTCCATGTCCAGCATCAACAATAATTGTTTTTAATTTTTTTAGCTGTTGTGAAAAACAGGGGTTTAATATTATAAGAAAGATTGCAAAAAGCAAGAAGAAATTAATTTTATTCTTTGGCATTTATGTAGGTTTTTTATATTATTATCTTTAATTCAAATGAGTAATAGTATTTTAATAATATTAATATAGCTAATTTTGCTGAATAGAACTATGAATCATCTTCGCAAAGGTAAGGCAAAATATATATTTACAGGGTTATTGACATCCCTCTTTGTCTTTATCTTTTTGTATGTATTTGCAACATATAATCATCACTATACCAATTATAAATTTATTTTTACAGATACCATCATTCCTCGTCAATTGAATGTCAAGGAATCGTTAAAAAATAGCAAATCGGAAACACCTAGCATTATTGATTCTCTAACTATTATTAAGTCCTCCAATCATCTTACGGATTCCATTGCTATAAAAGTTGATACATTAACTTTTAAAACATCAAAGGATACATTGTCTGCTCCTATTGAATATAATGCAAATGATTCCATCGTTTTTGATGTGCCTAAAAAAATGATTTTCATGTATGGGAGAAAATCAATGGTGAAATATTTAGACAATAGTTTAATGGCTCCATTCATTCAGTTTAATCAAACTAATGGAATAGTGACAGCTCAAATGAATAAAGATAGTGTAGGCAATATTAAAGCCTATCCAACTTTTACACAAGCTGATTTTAAATCCATCAGTGATTCTATTACATTTAATATGAAAAATGGGAAGGGGTTAACTATAGGCACCTACACGCAGCAAGGCGAGTTGTTTGTTTATGGGGAAAGAATAAAGAAAACGGATCCTGATATTTTTTATGCAAAAAAAGGAAGATTTACAACCTGTAATTTAGATACACCACATTTTGCTTTTGTAAGCGATAAAGTAAAATTCATTAATAAAAAAATGGCGTTTACTGGTCCCGTTCATCCAGAATTTGAAGGCGTACCACTCCCAGTAGCGTTGCCTTTTGGTATATATCCCCTCAAAATAGGAATTCATTCTGGTTTTCTTTCTCCTAACTTTTCAGCAAATGATCAGCTTGGAATTGCCATGGAAGGTCTTGGTTATTATCAAGTGTTTAATGATAATTGGGATATAATCACTAGAGGCACATTATATTCTTATGGTGGTTGGACGTTAAATGTAAGCCCTCGTTATTACAAGAAATATCGGTATCAGGGGAACTTTTCATTAGATATGCAGCGTTTTAAAAATGGTTTTAAAACAGACCCCGACTATTCAACATCTCAAACGTATAATGTTCGCTGGTCGCATAATGCGGATTCAAAAGCAAGGCCTGGAGTTAACTTTAATGCAAATGTGAATTTCGGCAGCAGTAAATTTAATGCTCAAGTACCCAATAGTCCAACTAGGAATTTTACTAATCAGATGTATTCATCTATTACTTATTCGAAAATATGGAAAGATAAGCCTTATAATATTTCAATAAGTGCCAATCATAATCAAAATACTCAACAACGACTATTGAATATTAATTTCCCGGATATATCTTTTAATGTGAATACTCAATATCCTTTTAGAAGAAAAGAAGTATTAGGAAATTATAAATGGTACGAAAATATTGGAGTTGCTTTTAATACCAACGATAGAGGATTGAGCTATTTTTATGATACCACTTCGAATGTGTCAAAACAACTAACAGATAATCTTAAATGGGGAGCAAGCCATAGTATTCCGATTACACTTTCTTTGCCCTCATTAGGCCCAGTTCAAATAGCACCATCAGTGAGTTATCAGGAAAAATGGTATCAAGAAAAATTCATTAAAGTTTGGAATCCTGATGAAAGAAAAGTAGACACCATTATTAAAAATGGATTATACACGGCAAGAGATATGAGTTTTGGAGTAGGGATGTCAACAAGAATTTTTGGTTTATTTTCTTTCAAAAAAGAAAATAAAGTGCAGGCAATCAGGCATGAAATAAGACCAAGTGTTTCTGCTAGTTATAAGCCTAATATGAATGCGCGTAGCTATTATCAAACACAAATAGACACTGCTGGAAATACTTATAAAAACAGTTATTATGAAAGAAGTATTTTTGGCTCATTTTCGGATGTAAGATTTGGAGGATTAAACTTTGATTTGGATAATGTGATACAAATGAAAGTAAAAAAATCGTCTGATACTGCAGAATCTTCTATGAAAAAAGTTTCTTTAATTGACGGATTAAATCTTAGTGGCAATTATAATTTCCTGTTAGATTCATTTAAAATGAGCAATTTGTCTCTAAGTGCTAGGAGCAATTTATTTGATAAAATTAATATTACAGGAAACGCTCAATTTGATCCTTATCTACGAAACGAACAAGGCAGGCGTGTAGATAAACTTATTTGGACTAAAAAGCCTGCTTCTCTAGGCATGCTTACATCTGGTGGGATTTCTTTGCAAAGTAGATTTGATGGGGGAGATAATAAGTCAAAAAAACGAACAACGTCCAATAATACGATGAGTCAGCGGCATCTTGCAAATGATTTATCTGCCGATCAAAATCAGCAGGAGTTGATGAATATTCAAAATAATCCTAGTCAGTATGTTGATTTTTCTGTTCCTTGGAATATTAATCTTTCTTATTCACTTCGATTTTCCAGAACAGTATCAGGTATAGATCCTAATAATATTATTACAAAAACAAATCAAGATATAAACTGGAGTGGCCACTTAACGTTAACGCCTAAGTGGAACATCGGATTGTCGGGATCTTATAATGTAACAGAGAAGCAAGTAGGTGTATTGTCTGTAGACCTTTCAAGGGATTTGCATTGCTGGCAAATGAATGTTGTAATGTCACCCATTGGAAAGTACAGATACTTTACAATAAATATAAGTCCTAAATCAAGCTTGTTGAGAGATATCAAGGTAAATCGTACAAGGTATTTTTATGATTTATAGATGGATCATTTTGTGGTTAGCTCATTCCACATAATAGTATATACTTTTTTATTCAATTCAGTCGCATTTAGTCCTTCAGGAGCAATTGGCTGTAAAAATGTAAGGGTTAATTTCGTTGGTAATAGGTAGAATTTTTTATGAATAGGCATCGCTTCTTTTGTTCCTGTAATGATACAAGGGATTATTTCTTTTTTACTTTCAATCGCTAACTTGAATGCGCCATCATAAAAGTTTTTTAATGGCTGATCAGTTCTGTTTCTAGTGCCTTCTGGGTAAATGCACATATGCATGTTTTCTTTAAGTACATCCAACATATTTTCAAAACTTTTCGCCCTGCTTTTTTCATTTTTTCTATCAACTAACACAGATCCTTTGGAATAATACAGACCAAATAACGGAATTTTTGAAAAAGAAGTTTTGGCGATTGTTTTATTGGCACCCGGAACAAATGGAGAGGATAAAGGCACATCTAATAAAGCATTGTGATTAAACACAACAATATAGTTTTTAGTAGAATCAAAATTATTTTTACCGGAAATTTTCAATGGGCAAGCAATTATCATTAACCAGGCTCTCATCCATATGCTAGAGATTGTATTAAAATATAATTGACTTTTAATTTTATTGGTTATCAAAAAGGAGCACAAAAAAAATGGATAGATAAGCAGAAAAGTAATCAGGAAACTGATTAATCCCCAGCATGCCCAAATACGGGCAAAAATATTTTTAAATACTTTCATAATAATTAGATCTTCCAGTCAATAGGATCTTTGCCCGATTTAATTAGAAATTGATTGGTTTTTGAAAAATGTTTGCATCCGAAAAATCCTTTATCTGCAGAAAATGGAGAAGGGTGAGGGGAGGTTAAAATAAAATGCTTTCCTTCATCAATCATAGATTGTTTTTGTTGTGCAAATTTGCCCCATAAAATAAATACAACCCCTTCTTTTTCATCGGAAA
>CANICR010000043.1 GCA_947466405.1 Chitinophagaceae bacterium
GCAGAAGTTGAAATGGAAAAATTAGCTGAAACTTTCAGATGCAGTAAAGATCAGCTAATTGAAGTTTTAGCTGTTGAAGGTTATGTATCAGATATGATTATGCAATATGCTGGAAAGTATAAAAATCCATTGATAATATGTGGGATGAGGGGAACGGGAAGGAGGATTCAATATTTATTCGGTAATACAGCGTTGTCTTTGATAAGAAATTTAAAATATCCGCTTTTGGTTATTCCCGAAGGATGTATTTTTAAAAAAATTAATAAAATTGGGTTTGCAACAGACATTTTATTGGATACAGATATACATACTTTAGACCCGTTGTTAAAAATAGGGGAGGTGTTTTTTTCTAAAGCCTATTTCGTAAGAGTAATGAGTAACGATTTAAATGTTATTGAAGAATTAAATTATCGTTCCGAGAGACTATCAGAACATTTTAAATTATTAAATTCTGAATATGCATTTATCAAATCGGATGACGTTACACTAGCGTTATTAGATTTTATACATAGTAATTCTATAGACTTAATTTCTTTGATGCCTAGAAATCATTCGTTTGTTGAAAGATTATTTATAAAGAGAGAGTCGAAAGGGATTTTGTTTAATTCTAAAGTGCCTATTTTATATTTGCCTGAAATTTCAATAAAGGACAAATTTAAAAAGAGTACTAAAAGTGAGTATTATTTATAATAAAAAAGGCCCTCATATGAAGGCCTTTTTTATTAGTTTATCCTATAAATAATTAATGTGCAATGAGCATATTTGCTACGCCGATTTGTTTGCCAGAGCCGTCTCTTAATACAATATAGTAGTTGCCAGCGCTTAATTGAGGCATTGCTATTCTTAGAAGGTTATACCCTTGATTAACATTAAAAGTACGTTCATAAACCTTCGAACCTTGTGCTTCAAACATTGAAACAACTTGCTTGTTCGTTGTATTCAAAGATGAATTGTTATAATAAGAGATTGTGAATGTTCCATTTTGACTAGCTGGATTTGGGAACACAAATAAGCGGATACTAGCTGAATCGGAAACTATAATATTTGTAGAAGTATCACGGCAGCCAGATAATGAATTATAGGCAATGGCTGAATAACTGCCGAGATTTTCAATACCTAAAGTAATTGCACTGGTTGTGTTTGAAATAGGATTATTGCCCTCTAGCCATGTTAAATCAAATCCTGTATCAGGAGTAATGCTTGCATTAATTTCCACAGTTTGCCCTGGTAAAATAGAAGTGAAGTATGGATTAGAACTTAATGTTATGACAGGTTCTGGATAAGTCATAACAGAGACAGTTGCAGTGTCTTTACAGCTGTTTTTATTTGTAGCGATCACTTGGTAAATATTATTTGTTGCATCTGCTGAACCAACAGGAGTAACTATTGGTACTGTTTGAACGGATGAGCCAGACATTGAAATAGGTGACCAGTTGTATGTGCTATCTCCACCAGTAACAGATAGAGTGATGTTTTTTGTACCAGAACAAACATTGTAATCACTGGAACTAGCAGAGATAATTGGGTTTTTGCCCACCATTAAAATAAAAGATTGCGAGGTGTCTTTTTCACCACAGCCAAATTTATTGGTAGTAATAATTCTGTAATGATTATTAGAATCAGAAATATTTGCATTGTTGATTGAATAAGAATTTAAATGAGCGTTTGGTATAGAATCCCAACTTACTTCGTTGTTTGTGCTTTTCTGCCAATCGTACTTTATATTATTACTTGATGTTGTTATTGAAAAAGAAGTATTGTGCCCTTGGCAAACAAAAGCCTTGAAATTTTGTGGGCTATAGGTAAGGATGGCTGGGGTAGAGTCAACTAATAGTTTAAGTGTATCTGAATAAGCTATTCCACATTGAGTAGAATATTTTAAAACATATCGATAATTATTCAATGAAGTGTCTTGAGGATTTTGTATTATTAAAGTGGTATCTATTTCTCCAGGCATAGGAGAAAAAGAAGTATTTCCACGAGGGCTTACCATCCATTGATAGTTGATAGGTATAGCGCTTATATTAGCAGTTGATTTAAGCATAACCGTATCCTTTGTATAACAAATGATTCTGGTATTGCCCATTTTTGTTTTTACAACAGGGTTTATTTGTGAAACCACGAAAGTTACAGTCGCAGTTCTTACAGTATCATTGTGTCCGCCAGGTATAGTATCTTTTGCGGTACCTCTAATTAGAATATTGTATGAACCATAAGCAAGAGAATCTACATTATGCAAAATTACTTTAGTTGCTTGAGGCCCAGATCCTGGCCATTTGATGGTGTCAGGCTCAAATGTAATATAAGTGCCGCTTGGCGCACCAGAATCAGTTAATACAATTTTCTTCTTCAAGCCATTGCGTGTAATACCTATATTAATAGAAGCTGTATCGCTAGAAGAATTGCAAGTGATATTTTTTACAGCTGTAGAATTAAATACAAAACCCGGAACAGCAGATTGGCAACCTTGTGAATTTAATAAAGCAGCTCTACTACCTCCACTGTTAAACAAAGCTTGCATTCTTGTTGCCTGACCAGCGGTAAACATTTGCATACAACCATCATCCACATAATCCATATAATTCATGAACATTTCTCCGGTTGTATTTCCGGTGCATCGTCCGTTATTGTATGGATGTGTTTTGCAACCATAGTTAGAAGTTTGAGCTGGGGGTGTATCTGCTACACCATCATTTCCGCAATTTTGATCACCCCAAATATGAATCATATTTAACCAATGTCCCACTTCATGTGTAGCTGTTCTTCCCAAATTGTAAGGTTGTCCACTTGTAGGACTTGCCATGCTTCCTACGGTAGAGTAAAGGAGCACAACGCCATCTGTTGCTGCCGCACCTCCAGGAAATTGAGCATAGCCTAAAAGGCTGCTACCAAGATTACAAGCCCACAAATTTAAATAACTATCTCTAGGCCAAGCATCATCCCCACCACTAGAAGATCGTTTTACACCATCATTTGTACTGAAACTAGTTGTAGTGGTTAGTTTATGAATGATGCCAGTTGTTGTATTCCCATTAGGGTCCTTTTGAGCTAAGCAAAATTGAATTTTAGTATCAGCAGCAAGTCCTTTAAAAACAGCTGGAATTCTTGTAGTATCAGAATTCATTTTTGCATAATCAAGATTTAATTGTGCAAGCTGTGCAATGCATTGTGCATCTGAAATATTTTGAGCGGCTGTTTTATATACCACATGAAAAACAACTGGTATGGTTACGATAGTAGCTTCGGTTCTTGAAAGTGTTTGCTTTCTGATATAATCAGCTGTATGATTTTCTATTGCTTGCATTCTTGCAGCAAGTGAAGGGTCTGCAGCTTTTTGAGCCGCCAGGTAGCTCATACTTCCGCAAGTTCTTTGAGCCAGTGATGAAGAAGTTAATGTAATAATGGCACTAAAAAGTAAAAGTAGATTTTTTTTCATTTTATATTGTTTAAATAGAAGGACACAAGATAATTAGAAATAGATAATTTCTTATAATATCGTAAAAAAAAGTTGTGTCTTATGATAAGATAAAGTCAAGCTTTAATTCAAATGTTATTTGTATATTGAATAAGTGTAAATAATGCTATAATTGTCTACAAGCCGATCTCGTATATAGAATTAGTATATGTGTTAATTTTAAAATGACGATTATAGATATTTTTCCCCGATTACTCTTGATTTAATTATTTTTGCAGGTAAGCCAAACATGACGAGATTATCATCGCAATTTTTATTTAAAAATGCAGCAGATCCAATTATACAATTTTCACCTATAGCAATTCCATGTTTAATGGTGGTACTCAAGCCTAGTACTGAGAATTCTCCAATACTAACATTCCCGCCAGTTGTTGCATTTGGCCCAATACTAGCGAAGTTCTTGATTTTATTATCATGGTCAATGCTGCTTTTTGTATTAATAATTACAAAGTCACCAATAGTTGAGCTGCTATTTATAATGGCGCCAGCCATAATTACGGTACCTTCTCCAATAGTTACATCGTTAGCAATTTGTGCGGAAGGATGAATTAATTTTGGAAAAGCGGCTTTTGGGAATTGAGCTATTATTTTCTGCTGAACATTTTTTCTAGTCCAGTTATCACCTATGGCAATAAAGAAATTCGTTGTGGTATATTTATCAATAATAGATGCCAAATCATCATCCGTGCCCAATATATTATATCCTAATACTTTTTCGCCATTAATTGGGTTAGCATTCGTTAATCCTGCTATTTCATATTGGTTTGATTTTTCAATAATATCAATAATTACTTTTGCATGACCAGAAGAGCCGATAATAATGATTTGTTCTTTGTTCATAAAAATGAAATTTCAGTCAAAAATAAAGATAGTAACAATAAAGATGTGAATACAATTAGATTTATTTTGTGATTTAGAAAAACTATAAATTGCATTGTAAAGTTTTTACTTAATATAACGATATTCATTATGGGCAACGAATTTAATAAAAATGAAGATGCCAATAAAATGGCTTGGAGTTTTGTAAGGCAGCATTTAGAAGTAATTGAAGAAGGGGGTGGTAAAAAAGCGATTCAAAAACAAAAGGAAAAAAATAAATTAACAGCCCGTGAGCGAATTCATTATTTAATTGACCACGATAAGCCATTTGTAGAAATTGGAGCATTTGCAGGGTTTGAAATGTATGAAGAGTATGGCGGTTGTCCTGCTGGTGGAACCATTAGTGGTATTGGGTATATCAGCAATCGTCAATGTATTATTGTGGCGAATGATCAAACGGTAAAGGCGGGAGCTTGGTTTCCAATTACTGGCAAGAAGAATTTAAGAATGCAAGAAATTGCTATGGAAAATAAGTTGCCTATTGTTTACATAGTGGATAGTGCCGGTGTATTTCTTCCTTTACAAGATGAAATTTTTCCAGACAAAGAACATTTCGGAAGAATCTTTCGCAATAATGCGAAAATAAGTGCAATGGGTATTACTCAGATTGCTGCTGTAACAGGGGCCTGTGTAGCTGGGGGTGCCTATTTGCCAATTATGAGCGATGAAACATTAATGGTAGAGGACGCCGGGTCTATTTTTTTAGCAGGACCTTATTTAGTAAAAGCCGCCATTGGAGAAGAGGTGGATGCGGAAACATTAGGCGGTGCCGTTACTCATACTGAATTATCGGGCATAGCTGATTATAAGTTTAAAACAGAGCAAGAATGTCTGGATCAGGTAAAAAAGATAATCAGTAAACTTGGCCCGCAAAAAAAAGCAGGGTTTAACCGAATCGATGCTGTCCCTCCTATTAAAAATGACGGAGAGATATATGGGATCATGAGTGAAGGTAATTCAAAGCCTTATGATATCTTGGATGTATTAGATTGTATTGTAGATGCAAATAGTTTCGATGAGTTTAAAAAAGAATATGGCAAAACTATCGTTTGTGGTTACGCGAGAATTGATGGCTGGGCTGTTGGGATAGTAGCCAATCAACGATTAATTGTTAAGAGTAAAAAAGGAGAGATGCAATTGGGAGGTGTTATATATAATGATAGTGCTGATAAAGCAGCGAGATTTATCATGAATTGTAATCAGAAAAAAATTCCGTTGGTTTTTTTACAAGATGTAACAGGATTTATGGTAGGAAGCAGGAGTGAACATGCCGGCATTATTAAGGATGGGGCGAAATTAGTGAATGCGGTAGCGAATTCTGTTGTGCCAAAAATCACGATAATTATTGGAAATTCATATGGGGCGGGAAATTACGCAATGTGTGGTAAAGCATATGATCCTAGATTTATCTATGCATGGCCTACCGCAAAGATTGCAGTAATGGGAGG
The DNA here is from genome assembly GCA_947466405.1 of Chitinophagaceae bacterium. GTDB lineage: Bacteria > Bacteroidota > Bacteroidia > Chitinophagales > Chitinophagaceae > Ferruginibacter. The sequence goes on from CANICR010000043.1 coordinate 5,803, forward strand.
AGAGCAGGCCGCAAAAACTATGTTGCAGATTCAAGTTGCAGGCAGAAAAGCTAAAGGAGAAATGGTTACAGCAGAACAAGAAAAGGAAATCCTTGATCAGATTACGACTAACTATACACGACAAACGAAACCATTTTATGCCGCAGCTCGTTTATGGGTTGATGCCATTATTGATCCTAAAGAAACCAGGAATGTTATTTCTGAAGGGATTATGGCTTCAGACCATAATGCAGATATTCCGGAATTTAAAACCGGTGTATTTCAGGTCTAATTAATAGGCGTGTATTGTTGTTTTTCAAATACTGAAAAAAATGATAACTATTTATACCGATGGCTCTTCAAGAGGAAATCCAGGTCCGGGTGGATATGGAGCCATTCTTATGTATGGCAATCATAGAAAGGAATTATCTCAAGGATTTAGGATGACTACCAATAATAGAATGGAATTAATGGCAGTGATAGAAGGGTTAAAAGCAATTAATAATAATAACATCCCTGTACAAGTTTTTTCGGATAGTCAGTATGTAGTAAATGCAATTGAAAAAGGGTGGTTGAAAAATTGGATTAACACAAATTTTAAAGGAGGGAAAAAGAATAGTGATTTATGGTTGCAATATCATGCAATTGCTCAGTCGCTTTCTATAAAAATGATTTGGGTTAAAGGTCATGCTGATAATCCATATAATAATAGATGTGATGAGCTTGCCACATCTGCTGCAGATAGCAGTCATCTCCTTGTAGATAAGGTATATGAGGAAGGCGTTGTTTAAATAAATAAAAATCGGTATGAGGATTATTATTGTATTATGTTTATCATTAGTTGCGTTTTTTTCAAATGCTCAGTTGGTGCCAGAAAAGCTACTTTCTGCAAAAGTCTTTCAACAGCAGATTGCAAAAACGATTGATGCTGTAATTATAGATGTGCGGAAGCCGGAAGAATTTAAAGGAGGCTCTATCCCAAAAGCAATTAATATAGATTTTGAAGATGACTATTTTCAATTACATGCAAAGCAACTAGATGCATCTAAAACATATTTTATTTATTGCTTGTCAGGAACAAGAAGTAATCTAGCAGCAGATTTTTTGAGAAAAAATGGATTTAAAAAAGTATACGAATTGGATGGAGGCATGCTTGCGTGGCGAAACACCGACCTGCCAATCCTGTATCAAGGGCAAGTAGATTTAGCCGATAAGATTTCAAACGAGTCATATCAATTAATCATAAAAGAAGAGAAGGTGGTTTTGGTTGATTTTTACGCACCTTGGTGTGGTCCTTGTAAAAGGATGCAACCAATGCTTGAAGAAATCTCTAGACAATTTGAAGGCAAAGCAAAAATAGTAAGGATAAACATTGATGAAAATAAAAAACTTTCCAAACGATTAGGAATTGATGAAATACCCTTTTTTAAGTTATACAGAAATGGCAAAGAGATAGGTAATTATATTGGCGAATTGGACAGAGCTACATTCATAAGATTATTAGAAGGGGAGTGAAATTAGTTTGAAAGCAAGGTCACTTCATACAATCCACTGAAAAGGTAAAGCTTGCTTGTTGCTATTTCTTTACATTTATATCTCGTTCTTATTTTAGGCCCCCTTATAAAAGATTTCCCGCCCTTGATAGAAAAAATGGCTTCTTCTTTGATTTGTTCAATCAGAAAAATTCCTTCTTTTTTCGGATCGTACATTCTCAAAATCCTCAATAAATTTTCGTCACCACAGCTGCTTGCTGCAGGATTTTTTAATGTTTTTTGTAATGCTTCTTCAATTGGCTTTGGGAATATTTTTTGGACAATGAATTTATATAAAATTTCTCCGAATTCATTTTTCCATTCTGTTCCATGAGGGGGTATTCTGTTGCCAAATTGTTCAAATGTAAGCAGGTGTGCTAATTCATGCAATAAAGTGATAAGAAAAGAATACTTGTTTAAATTGCCATTTACACTAATCCTGTGTGTTTTATTTTGATGAGGATGTCTGTAATCTCCCAATATAGTTTGCCGTTTACGGGTGATCGTTAAATGTATTTTATATTTTTCTAAATAAAAAAGCACTTCAGATAAGCAATTCGAAGGCAGGTAATGCGCTAAATTATTTAATGGAACTTCTTGTTTAGGCATTCTTTTTATTATTCAATTTTATCAATGTAAATACTTCTACAGATAGATAAATTAAGTATAAAAAAAGTGAAATAAATACACCCTTTTTATTGAAATTATTTCCGCTAGTATATACATATAGACCTATAGCAATCATGGAGCAAAACATTTTTAATAGCATACTGCTCATTACGCTTCTAATAAAAACATTCGGATTTTTATTACCCATAGCTTTCAATTGAAGTATCATTGAAAATATACTGATGGAAAGTAAAAATAAATTTGCAGCATTGAGGAATTGGTGATTGATATTATACCGTAGAAGGAAATTTGTAGAAGTGTTAATGAGTAAGGTCACAATAAGGAAAATAATAATAATTGGATAAAATTTCTTCATAAGGATTTTTGTTTATTTTATTTTTCCGGTATCGATGATTATTTTAATAATAACAGAAACTATGAAAAGTAATGGTAATAGCCATACAGCAATTGGAGTATCTGACATAAGCCATTGATCTATTTTTAACCCAAAATATAGAAAAAGAGCTAGGCCTATAATCAGTTGTGATCCAAGACTCATGTATTTCCATACTTGATTGTCGTTATTCTTATTCAATGAGATATAGCTTTATTTTAATTAGTCTGCAATGTTCTCAGAGGGTGGAAGTTTTAATAAACTTGTATCTAGATTGACAATTTTTCCTTTTAATACTTTTTGAATGTCTTCATTAAATGTTTTTTGTTGATCTAATGCGATTTGCATCGAATCAGTTCTTATTTTCAGACGTTCAAAAGCTTTTATCTGTTTGATATTCCCATACCCAGTGCCTGGTAGATAATATTTTAATGGGGTGAAAACAATTAAAGAGGCTGTAATAATTACCATTGAAATAAAAAAGGTACTTAATGCGATGTATACACTTAATCTGGTGAGTTTGAATTTAACTACTTCTTCAAAAGTATCTTCATTTGTAACTGTAAGCTGATAATTGTTTCTTAATCGTTTTAATCGATTGTTATAATCAATATTCATGTAAAATTGTCCTCTTTTAATTGCTAAAATACACTCATTATTTATAAAAATAGCAAGACTAATCAATTTTATACTCAATAACATTTTTATAAATCCTATAAAAATTCTATAATCTTTTAATCAGGGGTTTATTTCTCATTGTTGAGTTAAAAAAAAGTCCGATATTTAACGACAATAATACTTATATATTGTAAAAAAATTGCATGACAGGGTCTAGAAGAAATAGGTTTAAGTTTTTAATATTATTATGTTTGATATCTGCAACTGCTTTTTCACAACCAAAGTGGACTTTTGAACTTTTTGGAAGAGAGGAAAAGCCTCCGCAATATGAAGAAAAGCTTTTGGCTTCTGAAAAAACAGACAGTAAGAAATTTACTATATTCCGTCATTTTATCCACAATAATGTTAGTCATTACAATTATTATTTTAATGCAAATACTAAAATAAGTACCGTTATTGAATCCGCGATATTGTCTCAACAAGATGATTATTCGAAATTACTTTCTTATTACCCATACAATTTAGAAAATACCGCTTCTCAAACTTCCGAATTAGATTCGGTTATTTATAAATCAACAGCTGGAATTCTTATTCATGATTTAAGGACAGATTGGGTAGATAATTTATATTTCTTAATTGGAAAATCTTATTATTATAAAAAAGATTTTGATACTGCTGCCTTAACATTTCAGTTTATTAATTATAATCTTTTTCCACGAAAGAAAAAAGAGGAAGAAGATAGAATTGTTGGTGAAAATAGCAGGGCGTATAGTAAAGTGCTTTCAATTGCTGATAAAGAAAAAAGAAATATTTTCAAGAGAGCTTTTACGCTACCTCCAAGTAGAAACGATGCATTAATTTGGCTAGCTAAAACATTTATTGAGCAAGATAAATACGGGGAAGCTTCAGGGATGATTAATATTTTACAACATGATCCTAACCTTCCGAAAAGGCTCAAAGATGATTTATCGGAAATAACAGGATATTGGTTTTATAAGCAACAGAATTTTGATAGCGCAGCTGTTTATTTAGAAAAATCGCTCACTAATATTAATGACAAAGAGATAAAGACAAGGCAATATTTTTTATTAGCACAACTGTATGAATTGTCTGGTGTTTTTGATAAAGCATCTCATTATTACACTAAAGCAGCTCAGAAAACCCCTAATCCCTTGCTTGATATTTTTGCTCGATTGAATGATGCGAAAATGTTAAGGAATGCTGGGGATATGATGGAGTTAGATAATAGCATTGCTACATTATTAAAGATGGCAAAAAAAGATAAATTCGAATCGTATCGTGATATTATATTTCATAGTGCGGGAGAATTATCATTAAGAAAACCTGATACTGCATCTGCTGTAATTTTCTTTGAAAAAAGTTTAAAAAATAATAATAACAATATTTCCTATTTAAATAAATCACATGTGCAATTAGGCAAAATCGCATACGTGCAAAAGCAATACAAGAAAGCAGCTGACCATTATGATAGTATAGACGTGGTTTTTTTAGATGCAAAGGAAGATTCTGCGGAAGTAGCTAACAGAAAAGCTACTTTAAGAAAAATAGCTACTCAATTGGATATTATTCAATTGGAAGATAGCCTTCAAATGCTTGCATTATTGTCTAATAAAGAACGAGAGATTATCATTAAAAAAGCAATCAAGAAATCAAAGAATGAGAATTACTTAAATACTTCTACTGAAATAATACAAGAAAATGCGCTTAGTTCTACATTCGAAAACAAATCCACCTCCACTGATTTATTTGAAAGTGACAATAAAGGCGAATGGTATTTTTACAACAATAATTTAAAATCAAGCGGATTTAACGATTTCAAAAACAAATGGGGAAAAAGAGAAAATGTAGATAATTGGAGAAGGGCTTCCGCAAGTGTTAAAAATAATTATCTTTTAAATGGAGGTGATCCTTTTGCCGCAGGCGATGTGATAATAGGTGTAGATTCGAATTCAAAAATACAATCATCTATAACTTATGAAGATTTATTAGCGTCTGTGCCAATTACACAAGAGCAAAAAAATGAAAGTAATCTTCGTATTACTAAAGCCTTAATTGAATTAGCGCATTTGTTTGAATTGGAATTGGAAGATTATCAACAGGCTATTTTCACTTACGATATTTACTTACAGAGATTTCCAGATAGCCTTGCTGGAGGCGAGATATATCTCGGGTTATATCATTGTTATACAAAATTGAATAATCATGTAAAAGCTACTTATTATAAAAACCTGCTGGATAGCTTTTTTAAAGATTCGAAATATTCATTGATGTTAAATAATCCTGCTTCATTACAACCGGATAAAAACAACCCTGTTGCGGAAAGTTTATATCAAAGGATTTATGATTTATTTTTGGAAGGTAAATATGACGAGGCGTTAAATTTAAAAGATAAAGCCGATTGTGATTTTGGTGAACATTATTGGACCCCTCAATTATTGTATATATGGGCAATTTATTGTACCAAATGCACCAATGATCATGAGGCAATAGCATTGTTAACTAACATTGTAAAAAATTATCCATCTTCTCCATTAAAAGATAAAGCAATTACTTTAATCAGTGTGCTGAACAGGAGAACTGAAATTGAAAAATACCTTACTGGCTTACAAATTACTCGCAATGCTCAGGGGGATTTGTTGATTATTCCAGAAGAAAAAACAATTGAAATTAAAAAGATTAATGACACGAGCATTTTTGTAAAAAAAGCAGAAGTAGTGGAGAGTAAAAAACCAGTAATTATTAGGGATTCTGCTTCAATCATATTGCCTTCTATAGAAAATGGTATGTATAAATGGATGCCTGAAAAACCCCATTATGTTGTTATGATGTTGAATAATGTGGATGTGATTTATATTAATGAAGCTAAAAATGGGTTTGTTAGATTTAATAGGCAGTATAATTTTTCGAGTATTGTTATTAGTAAAGATGTTATTGACGCTCAAAAATCTATGTTAATCTTTAGTAGTTTCGGAAATGCAGATGCGTCTATAGTTTATTGTGATAAACTAAAAAAAGCGGCGCCATCTGAAATATCTTGGTTGCAGCCTTCTAAATATTCATTCTTTGTTATTTCTGAAGATAATTTACAATTACTAAAATCAACAAAAGATCTAGATGGCTATAAAATACTATTGAATAAAGTTTACCCTGGTAAATTCTAATCAGAGTATTTAGTTATTTCTTTTGATTTAAAATGAAATATTTATTTTATGAGTCGTTCTGTTAAATTATTTTGGCGTATTTTTTTTGGTGGCTTAGGGTTTGTGATATTGTTATTTGTACTGGCCAACTTCGGGTTATTCGGCAAAATGCCCTCTGTTCAGGAATTGGAAAATCCGGAAGCTGACCTCGCTAGTGAAATTATAAGTTCAGATGGAAAATTAATGGGAAAATATTATGCAGAGAACAGGAGTGAAGTTAAGTATCAGGAAATCTCTATCAATGTTATAAATGCACTGATTGCTACAGAAGATGAGCGATTTTATGATCATGCTGGGATAGATGCGCAAGCATTAGCGAGGGTTGTATTTACAGCTGGTACACATGGAGGGGGCAGTACGTTAACCCAACAGCTTGCTAAAATGATTTTGGGACAAGGGAATAAAAATTTGCTTATTAGGAGTTTTCAAAAAATAAAAGAATGGATTGTTGCCGTTAAACTAGAAAGGAATTTTACAAAAGAAGAAATAGTAACATTATACCTTAATCGCGCTCCTTGGGGAAATGTTTATGGAATAAGAAATGCCTCACTAACCTATTTTCAAAAAGAGCCCATTGATTTAAAGTTGGAAGAAGCTGCTGTCTTAATTGGTATGTTAAAAGGGTTTATTTATGAGCCAATTCGACATCCTAAAGCCTCTTTGGTAAGAAGAAATATTGTAATTAATCAAATGGCTGCTGCAAAAGGGAAATTTCTAACTGAAAAAGAAGCAGAAGAATATAAATTAAAACCACTAATAACAAACTATAAGAAAATTGATGAAAATATTGGAATAGCACCTTATTATCGATCTGCGTTGGTTTGGGTTTTGAAAGAATGGTGCAAATCTAATATTAATCCAAAAACAGATGAGCCTTACGATTTATACAGGGATGGATTAAAAATTTATACAACTATTGATTCTAGAATGCAAAAATATGCAGAAAATGCAGTCGAGAATCATATGCCAATTCTTCAAAAAAAATTGAATGATTATTTTAGAAATAAAGGGAATAAAATTTGGGAAGGGCATGATAATACCATAGAAACTGCTATGAAAAATTCGGATCGATGGAAATTAATGAAATTAGATGGTGTAAATGATGAAGAAATCAAAAAGTCTTTTTTTATTCCTGTGAAAATGAAAATATTCTCTTGGTGGGGAAATGATAAGCATGAAATGGATTCCATAATGACTCCCATTGATTCTATAAAATATCATAAACAACTATTGCAAACTTCTTTCGCTGCTATGGATCCAAGAACTGGAGAAATAAAAGCCTGGGTTGGTGGTATTAATTACAGATGGTTTAAATACGATCATGTGACTTCAAGTAGACAGGTAGGCTCAACATTTAAGCCACTATTGTATACTTTAGCGGTAATTGATGCGAATTATACTCCGGAAACAATAATTTCAGGCGGCCCGCTTACTTTAGGTGGAAAAACTATTAGTACGTCAGGTGGTACGATGGCGTATTGTTTGGCTAATTCA
>CANICR010000044.1 GCA_947466405.1 Chitinophagaceae bacterium
ATCCACAGTTTTCGTAGATAGAGCAATCGTAGGGTTTGCGCTAGTGCTCCAGCATACACCCCTAAATGTTATGGCAGATCCTCCATCACTTGTAATATTCCCACCACTCATTGCGCTTGTTGTGCTAATTGAACTTACTGCTGTGGTAGTTAATGATGACAATGAAGTACTTCTATTAGTAGTAACCGTTACTTCATTAGAGTATTGCAAAGAATTACCCGCTGAGTTATAGGCATATACTCTATAAGTATAAGTGGTGTTAGATGTTAATCCAAAATCACTATAGGTAGACATATCTGCTGCGGTGCTAGCAACATCTGCAAAAATACCACCAGCAATTTTTCTTTGTACTTTATACCCAGCCTCATTAGTAGAGTTATCGGTCCAGGTTAAATTAACCTGAGTAGTATCTACCGCAACAGCAGAAAGATTAGTAGGCGCTAATGGTATAACCACTGTATTATTTCCGCCATTATTATTGGGAGAAGTTGAACAGCTTATTAAGATTAATACAGCTGATACAATTGATAAAATGAATTTCATACTACAATTTTATTTTAAAAGAAAAGGAACTTGTCTTAATTAATATTATAAATCTTTTCAAATATAGGCGATTAAAAAATATGAATTTAGCATAATTAATTAGTGTGACAGAAGGATTCTACATTATGCTATATATAGGAATTGTATGCAACAGGCTTAAAATAAAAAAAGGGCTTCAATTACTTGAAACCCTTTCGGTGAAGGTGGTCCCACTAGGATTTGAACCTAGGACCCTCTGATTATGAGTCAGATGCTCTAACCAACTGAGCTATAGGACCTTTCTTTTGCAAGAAATATGTTGTATCAACATACGTTGGTATAGTATATGTTGTTGTAAAACTCGCTGTAAATCAATAAAAAAATAAATACAGGCAGCAAAAGTAACTAAATTCAGATATTTGCACCAAGTTTTTATTCATAAATATGGCAGTTACAAAAAATATTCTTTTCGATTTGGGCAATGTATTGATTGATATTGATTTCAATAAAGTGAAACGGGCTTTTGAAAAATTGGGCATCGAAAATTTTGAGCAACAGTTTTCCCAACTATCAGCTTCCAGTCTTTTTGAGGATCTTGAAATGGGGAAAATATCCAATGAGCAGTTTTATAAAACCATTCAACAGCAATCAACGCTTCCGTTAAAGGATGATCAAATAAAAAACGCCTGGAATGCTATCTTGCTTGATTTTAGAAAAGAAAGCATGGATTTTTTAGTGAGGCACAACAACCAATATCGGTTTTTCTTATTGAGTAATACCAATGCTATTCATTTAGAAGAGGTGAATATTATATTACAAAAGCAATGCAATAAAGCCGATTTGGATGAATTTTTTGAAAAAGCATATTACTCACATAAGGTTGGGTTAAGAAAGCCTAATGAGGATATTTTTGAATATGTATTAAAGGATGCGAATATTAAAAGTGAAGAAACGCTATTTATTGATGATACGCCACCTAATATTGATACTGCTATCAAGCTAGGTTTTAAAACCCATTTATTGTTGCCTGGTCAAAAAATTGAAGGATTGAGTTTCTAAGCACAAATTAAATTAATGAATATTATTTAATTTCTTCAAAATCAATATATTCTTTTTTAATAGATGAATTTGATGAAGAAGATTTTACGGGGTTTTCTGGAGTAGAGTTGGCCCTATCTTGTTGCATTTGTTGGTTAATATCCTCCATTTTTCGTTTCATGGATTTTGTAGTATTATATACGGGAATGATTAACTCAAATATCAATTTGTATACAATATAGAAAATGAATAGTTCGAAAAGTAGCTTTATCATAGGGCAAAGTTATCAATCAATTCAATATTTACCTGTTAATTTTTTATATGGGTTCGCAATTCTATTTGGATATTAGCCTAGCTTGGCCTATATTTGCCATGTAAAAGAAGCAGTATGAAGGGAACGGAATCGTTCCCTTCTTCTTTTCTTATCAGTCTGTATGAGCAACGAAACAAACCTAGAAAGTGTAAAAAAGCTCCTGGAATCTTTATTGGAAGGCGATATTTTTCTGGTAGAAATGAAAATAAAGCCTATCAATAATTTCAAAATCTATTTAGATGCCGATAGTGGATTGGGCATTGAAAAGTGTATTAAGATAAATAGGGCTTTATATAAAAGGATGGATGAAATGGGTTTTTATCCTGATGGCGATTTCTCATTAGAGGTTTCTAGTCCAGGTATAGAAGAACCATTAAAATTATATCGTCAATATATAAAAAACATTGGCAGAAATGTGGAGGTCTTGATGCAAGACGCCACTAAAAAAGAAGGGAAATTAACAGAGGCCAGCGAGGAATCAATTACCATTGAATATGTAGAAGGAAAAGGTAAAAAAGCGGTTCAGCATCAGTTGGTTATTCCATTTGCAGAAATAAAACAAACAACGGTTCAAATAAAATTTTAATTAACACAAAAAACCCCTTCCGTCGGGGTCCTGAGATTTTCGGGAAAAAATTCGGAGAGGAATATGGCAAGCATTAACTTGATAGAATCATTTCAGGAATTTAAAGAAGCTGAAGGTATTGATCGTCCAACGCTGATGAAGGTAATGGAAGATGTTTTTAAAACCTTAATCCGTAAAAAATACGGAAGCGATGAAAACTTTGACGTAATCGTAAACGATCAGAAAGGTGATTTAGAAATCTTTCGTAGAAGAACGATTGTTGATGATGATGATCTTTACAACACGCTTACAGAAATAGAGTATAAAAATGCCATTCTTATTGAGCCCGATTATCAGGTGGGTGAAGAGTTGTATGAAGAAGTTGATATACAGTCAGAGTTTGGCCGAAGAGCTATTCTTGCGGGGAAGCAGACCTTAGCAGCGCGTATCAACGACTTGAAGAAAAATGCCTTAATTAAAAAATATGAAGATCGTATAGGAGATATCGTTTCTGGCGAAATTTATCAGGTGTGGAAAAAAGAGGTGTTAATTCTTGATGAAGATGGTAATGAAATGTTGTTGCCAAAATCAGAACAAATACCAAGCGATTATTTCAAGAAAGGGGATACCGTTAGAGCGGTTGTAAAAAAAGTAGAATTAAAAAATAGCCAGGCCATTATTATTCTTTCTCGTACAAGCCCTTCTTTCCTTGAGAAATTATTGGAAATAGAAGTGCCTGAAATTTTTGATGGCTTGATTGTTGTTAAAAAGATTGTGAGAGATCCAGGAGAAAGAGCCAAGGTGGCGGTAGAAAGTTACGACGACAGAATTGATCCTGTAGGAGCTTGTGTAGGTATGAAAGGTAGTCGTATACACGGCATCGTTAGAGAGTTGAAAAATGAAAACATCGATGTAATTAATTGGACAAACAACATACAATTACTTATTCAACGGTCGCTTACACCGGCAAAAATAACTAGCATTGATTTAGACACAGAGAAAAATCACGCCAATGTGTTTTTAAAACCAGACCAGGTTTCTTTAGCTATTGGACGTAGAGGTGTAAATATAAAACTAGCCTGCGAATTGACGGGATATGCTATTGATGTATTCCGCGATAATGAAGGAGAAGTAGACGAGTTTGATATTGACTTAGAAGAATTCAGTGATGAAATAGAAGCATGGATTATTGACGAGTTGAAGCGTGTAGGTTGTGATACGGCACGTTCTGTATTAACACTAACGGCAGAGGAGCTTGAGCGCAGAACTGATCTTGAAAAAGAAACTATTGCTGATATCAGAAGAATTCTTCAGGAAGAATTTGAGAGAGAATAAGAAAGACTTTTATATAAAACGCACATTAGTAACCATTAAAGAAAAAGTTGTTGTTTAATAATAAAAAACAACAGTATTAAAAAAGAATGTCAGAAGCAAATACACCAAGGTTAATGGCTGCGGCCAAGGAGTTTAATATAGGTACACATACCTTGATTGAATTTCTTGTGTCTAAAAGTTTTCAGGCAGATGACTTAAAGCCATCTACAAAACTTTCAGAAGAAATGTATCGCGTTTTACAAGCCGAATTTCAGCAAGACAAAGCGGCAAAACAAAAAGCGGAACAAGTGGATTTGCCAAGAGGCGCTGTGTCAGACGCTAAAAAGAAAAAAGACGAAGTAGATCTTTCTATAAAAAAGAAACAAGAAAAAACTAAGCCAGCTGTTGAAGAGACGCCGGAAGTAAAAACGGAAGTTGCTACAGAAAGTAAAGACGAAAAGGTAGAAAAAATTACCAAAATAGAGGCACCGGAATTAGAGTCACCAAAGATTTTAGACAAGATTGACTTGGCTTCAATTGATTCTTCTACCAGACCCAAAAAGGGAGCAAAAAAGAAAGACACTGCAGCGCCCATTGAAGAGCAGGCGCCAGCCGATGAGGTAAAAAAAGAAGTTGAAGTTGCAAGTGCGCAGCCGGCTATAAAAGAAGACGCGCCAGTTGTAATTGAAAATATACAGGCCGAAAAACTCACCGGTCCCAAAATTATGGGAAAGATTGAGTTACCTATTGATAGTGATACTAGGCCTAAAAAAGAATCAAACGAAGAAAAACAAAAACGCAAGAGAATTCCAATCCAAAAAAGACCTGGACAGGATTTTGGCGGACAACAAAAAGGAAATAAAGCAATACCAGATAATAGAGGAGGCGGTCAAAACAGGCCTGCGCCAGGTGGTCCACAATCAGCTGGGGGTAATCGATTTCAGAAACCATCAACGTCAGCGCCTAAACGCAATGAAGATAAAATTATTGACGCAAAGGAAATTCAGGAAAAGCTTAAACAAACACAAGCAAAACTTGCGGGAGCTGGTGGTCGCGGAAAAAGCTTAAAGGCGAAATATAGAAAAGCGAAGCGTGAAGAAATGGCCGATCAATTGGGCGAAGGTGTTGAAGGATCAAACAAGCTTCAAGTAACCGAATTTATTTCTGTAAGTGAATTAGCCGGTTTGATGGAAGTGAGTTTCGCAGATGTGATTAGCAAATGTATGAATTTGGGAATAATGGTTTCTATTAACCAACGTCTTGAGGCAGATGTTATAGAACTTGTGGCAAGTGAATTTAATTTTGAAGTAGAATTTATTGGAGTTGATGATGCTGCTGAGTTAGAAGCGGAAGAAGAGGAAGATAATCCAGAGGACTTGAAACCAAGGGCTCCGATTGTAACAATCATGGGTCACGTAGATCATGGAAAAACTTCTCTGCTGGATTATATTAGAAATACCAATGTAATTGCCGGCGAAGCGGGAGGTATCACCCAACATATAGGTGCATACGAAGTAACGCTAAAAGATGGAAGAGCCATCACATTTTTAGATACGCCCGGTCATGAAGCCTTTACGGCTATGCGTGCCCGTGGTGCTAAAGTAACAGATATTGCTGTTATTGTTGTGGCGGCAGATGATGCAGTAATGCCTCAGACAAAAGAAGCGATTTCTCATGCTCAGGCTGCCAGTGTACCAATGATATTTGCCATAAACAAAGTAGATAAAGACGGATCAAATCCAGAAAAAATAAAAGAGCAATTGGCTTCCATGAATATCTTGGTAGAGAGTTGGGGTGGTAAATTTCAGAGTCAGGAAATTAGTGCAAAGAAAGGATTGAACATCGATTTATTATTAGAGAAAATTTTACTAGAAACAGATATCCTTGAATTAAAAGCAAATCCAGATAAACAATCAAGCGGAACTATTATTGAGGCATCGCTTGATAAAGGAAGGGGATATGTGGCAACCATTTTAGTGCAAAATGGAACATTGCGTCAAGGGGATATGATTGTATCGGGTCAATTTTTTGGAAAGGTAAAGGCCATGTACAATGAGCGAAATCAGCGTGTTGAAGTAGCTCCTCCATCAACGCCAGTTCTATTACTTGGTTTGAATGGTGCCCCACAAGCCGGAGAAACATTTAAAGTATTTGAAAACGAAGCGGATGCAAGAGAAACAGCGTATAAGCGCGGACAAATATTGCGTGAACAAGGAATGCGTGCTAAAAAACATATTACGTTGGACGAAATTGGACGTCGTTTAGCACTTGGAAACTTTAAAGAATTGAATGTAATCATCAAGGGTGATGTGGATGGATCTGTAGAAGCGTTGAGTGATTCATTACAAAAATTAAGTACAGAAGAAATTGTTATTAAAGTAATTCATAAGGCTGTTGGAGCTATCACAGAAAGTGATGTTACATTGGCAAATGCATCTGATGCAATCATTATAGGATTCAACGTTCGTCCTTCTATTCAAGCTGCGCGCTTAGCAGAAAATGAATCAATTCAAATAAAATTATACTCTATCATTTATAACGCTATTGAAGAAATTAGAAGCGCTATGGAAGGTATGCTTGAGCCAACAGTAGAAGAAAAAATCCTTGCAAATGTAGAAATTAGGGAAACATATCGATTTGATAAAGCTACGGTTGCAGGTTGTCAGGTGCTTGATGGAAAAATGGCCAGAAATAACAGAGTTCGTTTAGTAAGAGATGGAATTGTTATTTTCACAGGAGAGCTGGCGAGCCTTAAGCGTTTCCGTGATGATGCCAAAGATGTGTCTTCAGGTATGGAGTGCGGTTTGGTAATCAGAAATTACAATGATATAAAAGTTGGTGACATAGTTGAAGCATTTGAAGAAGTAGAAGTAAAGAGAACGCTATAAGTTGAGATAGGTTTTGATGCGTAATGAAAAAAAAGATACAATTTCAAAAACAGCATACTTTTCCAATCTTTTGTTAAATACGCGCTAAATAAATAAAATAGAAACAGGGTGGTTTATTTTTGTCTACTTAATAAATCCTCGACTTGACTAATCATGAAGAATAAAAAATTTCCATTAACCGTATTTTTTCTTGTAATTATTGTAGCAGTTTTTGCGCAACCAAAAGCTGTTATTGCTGATAAAATAATTGCAGTGGTAGGAAATAAAATTATTCTTAAAAGTGATATTGAAAATAGCATCAACGATATGCAGCGTCAGGGTATTGAAATTCCTGAGAATGCGCGTTGTTTAAGTCTTGAGCAAGCTATGGGTATAAAAGCATTAGTGCTTCAGGCAGAATTAGATTCTATCCCAGTATCAGATGAGGAAGTAGATGCCGATATTGACAATCAAATAAGATACTTTATCAGTCAATATGGTTCCAAAGATGAATTAGAAAGAGTAGCAGGCAAATCAATCTATCAATTAAAAGAGGATTTTAAAGAAGGTTTTCACGACAGAAAACTTGCAGCTGCTATGCGTAATAAAATAATAGAGGGAATAAAAATAACGCCAAAAGAAGTAATGAGTTATTTCAAAAGTATTCCAACAGATAGTTTGCCTTTTTATGAAACAGAAGTTGAAATCGGTCAAATATTAGTTTATCCAAAAGCAAGTCGCGATGCAGAAGAATACTGTATTGAACAGTTAAAGGATTTTAAATCACAAATTGAATCGGGTAAAAAAGAGTTTGGCACATTGGCAGCTATTTATTCGGAAGATCCTGGAAGTAAAGATCGTGGAGGCATGTATGAAATTAATAGAAATCAAAAAGACTTAGATCCAATATGGTTATCAAAAGCATTTACGCTTAAAGAGGGACAGATTTCAAATCCATTCAAAACAAAATTTGGTTATCATATTATTCAGCTGGTGAGCAGATCTGGAGACGATGCAGTTGTGAGGCATATTTTAAAAGTACCACAAGTTACCCAAATAGAAATTAAAAAAGGGTTAGAAAAACTGGATACAGTTAGGGCGAAATTAATAGCACAAACTTTAGATTTTGGAGCTGCGGTTTCTAGATATAGTGATGATGACGCAAGTAAATTTACTGCAGGGATGATACAAGGCAGGGATGGTAATTTTTTAACCCTTGATCAATTGGATAAAGATATGGTGTTGAGGATGAGAGATTTAAAAGTAGGGTCATTTTCTCAGCCAGTTGAATATACTGATGAGCGGGAAAAGAAAGGAGTAAGAATAATTTATTTAAAATCAAAGACAGAACCACACCGCGAGAATTATAAAGACGATTATAATAAAATAGCTCAAAGGGCTATCGAACAAAAAAAGGAAGCGGCATTAGAAAAATGGTTCAATGAAAAAACCAATCATTATTATATTATGATTGATGGCGAATACAATAATTGCACATCATTGAAAAGATGGATTGAAGTAGCTAACGCTAATAAAAAATAATCTTTTCACCCCTCACTATCTTCTATTTTTTAGCAATTTTCTATAGATTTTATTACATGATTGAACAAATAATCCATTTGTTTGTTAGGTATAAAAATCATTTATGGAATCAATTAAAGGTAAAAATATTTTACTAATTGGGGCAACTGGAGGAATTGGTCGTCAAGTGGCAACACTATTAAAACAATCAGGCGCTCATTTGTTTATACACGGAAGGAAAGAATCGGCCACATTGGAACTAGCGAAAGAATTGCAGCTATCGCCACAACACTATTTCATTGGCGATCTTACCACATCGGCAACCGTACATCAGCTCAACCAAAAATATTTCGCAGCTTTTTCAACCATAGATATTTTAATTAATGCAGCCGGAATTGGTATCATAAAGCCGGTAGAACAATTGACAGAAGAGGAGTTTTTACAAACAATCAACACGAATTTATTCTCTCCCTATTTGATAATAAAATCTTTTCTTCCATCTATGAAAGAATTGAAGAAGGGTTTAATGATTCATATTCCCGGAGTACTGGGGAAAGTGCCCATGGCGGGAGCGGCTGCTTATGCAGCTAGCAAGTATGGGTTGGTGGGTATGTTACAAAGCATCAGGGAAGAGATAAAAAGAACAGATATCAGAATTACCAACATAATAATGGGTGGGGTTGACTCTCCTTTTTGGGACAATATAGAGTTAAGGGTTCAGCGCGATAAGATGATTATTGCAGAAGAAGCAGCAAAAGCTATTTGGTTTTTATGTCAGCAACCCACAAGTGCTGTCATTAGTGAAATGGTATTACAACCCTTTAATCATCAAGCGATATAAACGGAGGCATGCTATAAAAAACTAATATTATCATAAGCTAAAAGCTATATTCAGGCATATATTTAAAGAGGCGATTTTTCAGAAATCCTCCCATTTCTTCATAAAAAGGTAATATAAGCAGACGGCAGATGCATTAACTTTGCTTTTTAATAAACATTTCTTACGTCAGCACCTACGAAAAACTAAGAATCGAATTTACAAAGAATCCTCTGTGTATTCTCGAATTTATAACACGATATTTCTTGCCTAATTAAAAGCAGTAGATAAGTTTTTAAAATTAATTTATGAGCAATTCATTTCTATCAACTCGAAAGAAAACTATTAAATTTTTTAATCTTGTAAAAAAGCTATCAAGATTATTATGCTTGATGGCTTTTTTTGTTGGTCCTTTTTTAAGTTTTGGACAAGCTACTCTTCCTATTATTAATGTTGCTGTAACATCAGGAAGTAGTACGATGCCTACCGGCTTTACACAATCAGGTCTTGGAACTGCATACGCCTCAACGACCACTCCATGGAAATTAGATAATCAAGGAGATTATGTAGTATGTAATTTTACTGGCACCGCTGGGACTTTAACTTTTAAATTAACAAACAACGGTTTAAGCGGAAGCTATCAATTCGATGTACTACAATCGACAGATGGCACAACATATACTAATCTTCAGACCATTACTTCAATTACATCTACTCAATCATTCACTATATCATCAATAGCTTTAACTACCAGATATATAAAATGGACTTATACAACAAAGTCATCGGGTAACGTGGGATTAGGAACAATTGGAATGACGGCTCTTTCAACAGCTCCAACTATTTTAGGTTCTGCAACAACTTCAATATTTACAACTACTTATGGAACCGCTTCTGCCGCTCAAACTTTTTCCATATCTGGCAGCAACTTAACGGATAGCTTAAAAGCCATTGCTCCTTATGGATTTGAGCTTTCATTGGATAGCACGAATTATACTGATTCAGTTGCTATTATTCAAGCCAGCGGAACGGCCGCAGGAAGATTAAGCATTCGCATGAAGTCTATCGATTCGGTAAATGGTTCCTACAATTCAAAAAACATTGTATTAAAATCTATCGGCGCAACATCTGTAAATATTACTACTCCAGCCTCTGGAAACTTGGTTTCCGCAAAAACTATAACGATTATAGGATTAACCGCTTCCAATAAAAATTACGATGGTACAAAAACAGTTTCCATAATAGGTTTTCCAATTTATAATGGGCTCGTAAATGGACAAGTGTTTAGTGTATCCGATATCGTTACTTGGTCATTTTCGGATTCATTAGTTGGAAATAATAAAATACTTACTAGAACAGGTCCTTTCATATCACCTTCCTCCAATTATACAATTATCCAGCCTGTTTTAATAGCTAGTATATTAGCGGTAGTGCCAGGAGCACCTACAATTGGTTCTGCGATTGCAGGAAACACGCAAGCTACTCTTTCTTTTTCACCACCTATTTTCACCGGAGGTGTTAATATTAATAACTATACGGTAACCTCATCACCTAGTGGAATTACTGCAAACGGTTCATCAAGTCCAATTACCATTACCGGGTTAACTAACGGAACAGCATATACGTTTACTGTAGTGGCAAATAATATCGCTGGTAATAGTATTCCTAGTGCTGCATCAAACAGTGCAACACCTACCTCAGATCCGATTGTTCCAAACGTTCCAACAGCCGTAAATGCTGTTGCAGGAAACGCTCAGGCCACGGTTACTTTTTTAGCTCCTGCTTCAGATGGTGGGTCAGCTATATTATCGTATACAGTTACTTCTAATCCAGCTAATATTTCTGTAACGGCTGCAGCGAGCCCAATAATTGTAACAGGATTAACAAATGGTATAGCCTATAGCTTTACTGTAGTGGCTACCAATATTATTGGAAGTAGTTTATCTAGTAGTCCTTCAAACAATGTAACGCCAATAGCTATTAGCGATTCGCCAACGATCTCTTCCATTACAATTGGCAACAAACAATTATCTGTTCAATTTAATGCACCTTCTTCCAATGGCGGTTCGTCTATTACAAATTATAAGTATTCTATCAATAATGGTGTGTCATTTGTAGCATGCTCGCCGACTCAAATTACTAGCCCTATCATTATTAAAGGGTTAACCAATGGCGTTAGTTATGGAATAAAAATATTAGCAGTCAATAATGCAGGAGATGGAATACCGTCAAACTTACTAACTGCAACGCCTGCTACAAATCCAGGGGTGCCTATAATAACAGGCATAATGCCAGGCAACGCTCTTTTGTCTGTAGCGTTTACTCCCCCTTCTTCTGATAGCGGATCTGCGATACTTAACTATAAGTATTCTATTAATGGTGGCACAACATTTATTTCCTGTTCACCGGCACAAACGACTAGTCCGATAATCATAACAGGATTAGTAAACGGCACCAGCAATGATGTTCAAATAAAAGCAGTAAATGCAATAGGTGATGGAGTGGCAACAGCGACAACTACGGCAACCCCTTTATTATCCGCTCCTATTGCGAGAGCAGCATCGCCTATTGGTTCCACTTCTTTTACTGCCAACTGGGATAGCGTTCCCGGGGCAACTAGTTATAGATTGGATGTTTCAAGTAGTACTGTTTTTGAATCAAACATTATTGTTTTAAATGAGGGATTTGAAAATTCAACATTTCCACCAACAGGATGGGTTAATAGTTCATGGTCAAGAAGTTTGACTGGATCAGACATTAATTCAGGTTCAGCAGCAGCAATTGCTAATTCCAACTCAGGGTCATTAACAACATCAGCTGTCGCTAATCCAACAAGCATGACTTTTTACTTAGGTAGATCTTCTAATACTACTAGCAAACAATTAACCATTGATGTTTCTACAACAAGCCAATCAACAGGATTTACTACAATTGCTACATTTGATCACAGCAATGTACCTGTAAGCAGTTATAATCAATATTCGGTAGATTTAAGTGCATATTCATCTTATGCTTCTGTTTATATCAGATTTACCAAAACATCTTCCACAACATCGCCTTGGCGTTTAGATGATGTTGTAATGAATTCCACCCTGTCCAATTATATTTTAGGCTATCAAAATCTAACTGTTTCAGGAACGTCTCAATTAGTTTCAGGCCTTACCAATGGCGCTACATATTATTACAGAGTTAGAGCATACTCTGCCAATAATACAAGCATCAACTCAAATGTGAAAATGGTAACTACTAATAGTAACATAACTCAGCCGCCCGTTTTAGTTCCGGCTACAAGAGCAACGGTGGATAGCGCATTTAAAATAACTTTTATAGAAGATTCTACTTGGAGAAACTCCATCACCAACATAAAAGTGGGAGGTGTTACATTGGCAACATCGGCATATACTATTACAACACCGGGAGAAATTACCTTTATTCCATCAGCCTCTTCATTGTTACAATCAAGTGGAACCAAATCGATTGTGTTCGTTGCAGCAGACTATGCAAATGATACTTTGTCGCAGCCTCTATTAGCAGGAGTAGCTAAAAATTTAGCAATTACTATTCAGCCAACAGCCCCGGCAACTAACGGCACTGTATTAGCAGTACAACCTGTGATTGCTTTAAAAGATCAATATGGAAATTTTACTACCAGTAATGCATTGATTACGGCTTCTTCAACAGATACAAGTGTTTGGAGAATTGGAGGATCAGTAACTATAAATGCAGTATCAGGATTTGCAATATTTTCTGGACTAGCAGCAACGAGTACTGCAGCAGTAACTGGTGCAACTATTTTTTTTAGCAGTTTTTCTTTAAACGGCGTTATTTCAAATCCTTTTAACATTCCTGCGCCAACACCTGTAAATGATAATTGTAGCGGAGCTATCAATTTGAATATTAATACTAATGCTACTATTGGAAATGTGACCGGAGCAACTCAATCTATTGCCGCAATTTCTTGTTCTTCAAATACGGGAAATGCAAACGATGATCTTTGGTATAAATTTACTACCACTATGTCGGGAACTTATACAATTACTGTTGTCGGAAGTTCTTCATTCGATGCTGTATTAGAACTAAGGTCTGGTACATGTAACGGAACTAATATTTCTTGTATTGATGCAACAAATTCTGGAGGAACTGAAACGATAACGAGTAATATGCTAACATCAAACACAACATATTATGCAAGGGTTTATGATTATTCAAGTGGCTATCCTGCAAATCCTACGTTTACTATATCTGTAGCAGGACCTGCTGTTTATTATTCAAAATCATCAGGCAACTTAAATAAGTTATCAACTTGGGGCGTGAATACAGATGGTAGTGGCACAGCGCCTAGCAATTTTACTGCATCAAATCAAACTTTTATTATAAAAAACAATCTATCATCAACCATTGATTCTGCTTGGATAGTGTCTGGTACTAATTCAAAAATAATTTTGGGAGACAGCGTGAACACATACAATTTCACGATACCATCTGCCTATGCACTAACAGGAACAATAGATGTTACTACAAACGCAATACTTACTATTCAAAATACAACTAATCCAACTTTTGGGATACTATCGGCAATGAGTACCATTGATTTTGCAAGTTTAAGCAGTCAAACAATTTCTTCCGCGAATTATGCAAATATAACTAACACAGGAAATGGACCAAGGGTACTTGCCTC
>CANICR010000045.1 GCA_947466405.1 Chitinophagaceae bacterium
ACAAGTGCCTTTCTATTGTTTTTGATAAAAGCGATTTTTTCATTAAGCGTGTCTAAATCTACATATGCAATTAATGGCTTGTTTGATTTAGCATTAATTAAAGCTGAAGAAACTGATTTTACTTCGCTTGTTTTTTTATCAGAATATTGTAGATAATACAAAAAAGCGACAGCAAGAAATAAAACTATATTTAAAATGATTGCGATTTTCTTCATTGATAATATATTTTGTTTAGCAATATTAATACAAATAGGAATAGGTATTAAATATTTTGTCTTTTTTAACGAATTCTAGTCAAAAAAAGAGCACCATAAAATGATGCTCTTTTAGAAATTATTGTTTCTTTTAAATTACTCTTCTT
Source organism: Chitinophagaceae bacterium (assembly GCA_947466405.1). Classification (GTDB taxonomy): domain Bacteria; phylum Bacteroidota; class Bacteroidia; order Chitinophagales; family Chitinophagaceae; genus Ferruginibacter. The sequence goes on from CANICR010000045.1 coordinate 362, forward strand.
CATCGAAGCTCATTGCTTCTTTTGTTGTCATTAGTAATTCATATTCTTCCTTGCTACCTACAATCATATTTTCAAATTCACGCAATCCAGTTCCAGCAGGTATATGATGTCCGGTAATTACATTCTCTTTCAATCCTAGCATTTCATCAGTTTTACCAAGAATTGCTGCGGAACTTAATACCTTAGTTGTTTCCTGGAATGAGGCTGCAGAAATCCAGCTATGCGTTCCTAATGAAGCTTTGGTGATACCCAATAACAAAGGAGAAGAAGTTGCAGGGCTTGCATCACGATATTCAATCAGTTTTTTATCTGCTCTTCTTAATATAGAGTTTTCTTCTCTGATATCACGTAATGTAACAATCTGACCTGATTTAAATTTAGTACCCTCTCCACTATCTGTAACAACTTTTTTGTCATAGATCTGGTCGTTTTCAGTATTAAAATCTAATCTGTCTTCTGTATCTCCTTCAAGGAATTTAGTATCGCCTGCATCTTCAATGGTTACTTTACGCATCATTTGGCGAACGATTACTTCAATATGTTTGTCATTTATTTTCACACCTTGTAAACGATAAACTTCCTGTATTTCATTTACAACATATTCTTGTACTGCGAAAGATCCTCTGATAGACAAGATATCCGCCGGCGCAATTTGACCATCACTCAAGGCAGCTCCTGCTTTTACAAAATCTCCATCCTGAACAAGTATTTGACGACTCAATGGAACTAAATATTTACGAACAACACCATCTTTAGCTTCTACACTTATTTCTCTGTTACCACGTTTGATATTGCCAAAAGTTACTACTCCATCAATTTCGCAAACAACTGCAGGGTTGCTTGGATTTCTTGCTTCAAACAATTCAGTTACACGAGGTAAACCTCCAGTGATATCTTTTAACTTGCTTAATACCCTTGGAATTTTAACCAACACCTGACCACTTCTTACATCATCGGCTTCTTCGATTACAATGTGTGATCCAACTGGAAGGTTATATATTTTTTTATCTTTTCCTTCAACAATAATGGCAGGAAGTTTTGTTTTGTCTTTTGTTTCAATAACTACTTTTTCTCTGTGACCAGTTTGTTCATCTGCTTCATCACGATAAGTAATTCCTTCAATCAACGCATCAAACTTTATTTTACCATGCCCTTCTGCAACGATAACGTTATTAAATGGATCCCATGTACATATAACATCTCCTTTGGCAACTTTTTGACCATCTTTTACATTCAGGATTGCGCCATAAGGAATATGCATTGTATTTAATAAACGATCAGATTTTACATCAACGTTTCTGATTTCACCTGTACGACCAATAACTACGGAGATTTTCTTTCCTTCATTATTTTCAGTGTTAACAGTACGAAGTCCATCAAATTGTAATGTACCATCAAATTTTGCCAATAAGGAAGACTCAACCGAAGCTGAACCTGCCACACCACCTACGTGGAAAGTACGAAGTGTTAACTGAGTACCTGGCTCACCAATAGATTGTGCAGCAATAATACCAACGGCATCTCCACGTTGTGCTAATGCGCCAGATGCTAAGTTTCTGCCATAACATTTAACACAAACACCTCGCTTGCTTTCGCAGGTTAATACCGAACGTATTTCTACTGTTTCAATTCCAGTATCATCAATTTTCTTTGCAGTTTCATTGCTAATTTCTTCGCCAGCACCCACTAAAATCTCATCCGTTACAGGATGCATCACATCATATAAAGAGGTACGGCCTTCAATTCTATCACTTAAAGATTCGATGATATCTTCATTATCTTTTAATGCTGAAGTTGCGATTCCGCGCAATGTTCCGCAATCTTCTTCGTTGATTACCACATCTTGAGCCACATCCACTAATCGACGAGTTAAGTATCCAGCATCAGCCGTCTTAAGGGCTGTATCCGCCAAACCTTTACGAGCACCATGCGTCGAAATAAAGTATTCCAATACACTTAAACCATCTTTAAAATTAGCAAGAATTGGATTTTCAATAATCTCACTTCCAGAAGAACCTGATTTTCTCGGCTTAGCCATCAATCCTCTTAATCCAGCCAACTGCTTAATCTGTTGCTTACTACCACGGGCTCCTGAATCAAGCATCATATACACAGAGTTAAACCCTTGTTTATCGATTGCTAATTCGCGAATAAGCGTTTCCGTTACCTTAGTATCTACCCTACTCCAGATATCAATGATTTGATTATACCTTTCATTATTTGTAATCAGACCCATGTTATAACTTTCCCAAACTTCTGCAACTTCAACTTGTGCATTTTCAACTAATTCTTCTTTAACAGCTGGGATAATTAAATCATTTATGTTAAATGATAGACCACCGCGGAATGCCATACGGAATCCTAGTGTTTTAATATCATCCAGGAATTTAGCCGTAATTGGAACACTGGTCCACTTTATAATATCACCAATAATTTCTCTTAAATTCTTTTTAGTCAGTAACGCATTAATAAATCCAACTTCTTTTGGAACATGCTGATTAAAAATAACACGACCAACAGTTGTTTCAATTAACTTATTGGTTAATGATCCGTCTGCATTACGAATGTTTGCTTTTACTTTGATATTAGCATGTAAATCAATTTGCTTTTCATTGTAAGCAATAATTACTTCATCAGCAGAATAGAAAGCTTTTCCTTCACCTTTTACCACATCATCACCCATTGTCTTTTTGCCCTTGGTAATGTAATACAAACCAAGCACCATGTCCTGAGAAGGAAGTGTTATTGGAGTACCATTTTGTGGGTTTAAGATATTATGAGAAGAAAGCATTAATAATTGTGCTTCTAAAATAGCTGCGCTACTTAAAGGAACGTGAACAGCCATTTGATCTCCATCGAAATCGGCATTGAAGGCCGCGGTAACCAATGGATGCAAATGAATGGCTTTACCTTCTATCAATTTAGGCTGAAACGCTTGAATTGACAATCTATGAAGTGTTGGGGCCCTGTTAAGCATTACCGGATGTCCTTTCAAAATATTTTCAAGAATATCCCAAATGATAGCTTCTTTTTTATCAACTAATTTACGTGCACTCTTCACCGTTTTTACAATACCGCGTTCAATTAGTTTACGGATAATAAATGGTTTAAATAATTCGGCAGCCATATCTTTTGGTAGACCACACTCATGCATTTTCATTTCCGGACCTACCACAATTACAGAACGACCAGAATAATCAACACGCTTTCCTAAAAGGTTTTGACGGAAACGTCCTTGTTTACCTTTTAAAACATCGCTTAATGATTTCAACGCTCTTCCACCTTCAGCTTTAACGGCATTTGATTTACGGCTATTGTCAAACAAAGAATCAATAGACTCTTGCAACATACGTTTTTCATTACGCAAGATCACTTCAGGTGCTTTAATTTCCAACAAGCGCTTTAAACGATTGTTACGAATAATCACCCTGCGATAAAGATCATTTAAATCTGAAGAGGCGAAACGTCCGCCATCCAAAGGAACTAATGGTCTTAATTCTGGTGGAATTACTGGAATATATTGCATAACCATCCATTCTGGACGATTTACAATTCTTGTATTAGCTTCACGGAAACTTTCTACTACGCTTAGACGCTTTAATGCATCTGCTTTACGTTGTTGAGATGTTTCTGTTGCTGCAGAATTTCTTAAATCAAAACTTAACTGATCTAAATCCAAACGCTGCAATAAACCATGAACCGCTTCAGCTCCCATTTTTGCAATAAACTTATTGGGATCTTCATCAGGCAATAGTTGATTTTCTTTTGGCAATTCATCCAAAATATCCAAATATTCTTCTTCCGTTAATAATTCAGCATACGTCTGCCCTTTGTCTGCTCTAATTCCAGGCTGAATAACTACAAATCTTTCATAATAAATAATGGTTTCTAATTTCTTAGAACTCATTCCTAATAGATATCCAATTTTATTTGGCAATGATTTAAAATACCAGATGTGCACTACAGGAACCACCAATTTGATGTGCCCCATTCTTTCACGACGAACTTTTTTCTCGGTCACTTCAACACCGCATCGGTCACAAACGATTCCTTTATAACGGATACGCTTATACTTTCCGCAAGCACACTCATAATCTTTTACCGGACCAAAAATTCTTTCGCAAAACAAACCATCTCTTTCGGGCTTGTATGTACGATAATTAATGGTTTCAGGTTTGATTACTTCACCATAACTTCTTTCCAGAATGCTATCAGGAGAAGCTAATCCGATGGTAATTTTAGAAAAGGTTGCCCTTGGGCGGTTTTCTTTTTTGAATGCCATATTATTTATTAATAAATGTTATAGTTAATTTCTTTTCTTTCTTCTATTCGAATTTGATAATTACTCAAATTTTAAATCTAATCCCAATCCCCTTAATTCATGTACCAATACATTGAATGATTCCGGAATACCAGCTCTTGGAATATTTTCTCCTTTAACAATTGCTTCATACGTTTTAGCTCTTCCGATAATATCATCCGATTTTAGGGTAAGCAATTCTTGCAAGATATTAGATGCACCATAAGCCTCTAGTGCCCAAACTTCCATCTCACCAAAACGCTGACCACCAAATTGTGCTTTACCACCCAAAGGCTGTTGTGTTATTAAACTGTATGGTCCGATAGAACGAGCGTGCATTTTATCATCTACCATGTGGTGTAGTTTGATGATATAGATAATACCCACCGTTGCTTTCTGATCAAAACGATCTCCTGTTTCACCATCGAATAAATAAGTATGACCAAATTTCGGCAATCCTGCACTTTCAATTTGTTCAGCAATTTCATCAACAGATGCACCATCGAAAATCGGAGTTGCAAAACGAACGCCTAATTTTTCACCGGCCCATCCTAATGCTGTTTCATAGATTTGCCCAAGGTTCATACGACTAGGTACACCCAATGGATTCAATACTATATCTACCGGAGTGCCGTCTTCAAGGAAAGGCATATCTTCTTGACGTACAATTTTTGCAACAATACCTTTGTTACCATGACGTCCTGCCATTTTATCACCTACTTTTAACTTACGTTTTACAGCGATATACACTTTAGCTAATTTCAAAACGCCCGCTGGTAATTCATCTCCTATAGAAATATTGAATTTCTCTCTCTTGTATCTACCTAATTCTTCATTGAATTTAATACTATAGTTATGCAGTAAAGTATTGATTAAATCATCCGACTTTGCATCGCCGCTCCATCCCAATGGATTTACATTTTGGAAGTCAATGCTTGAGATATTCTTAGCATTGAATTTAGTTCCTTTACCAATTAATACTTCACCAAACGTATTGCTAACACCCTGACTTGTTTTGTCTTTTAGCAAAGTTTGTAATTTATTGCACAATAGTTCCAATAAATCATTTTCGTTTTGCTCGTGTGTTTTTTCAATTTTATCTAACTGTGCTTTTTCTCTTACTTTAGCATTTTTATCTTTCTTAGCACGTTGGAATAATTTTTTATCAATTACCACACCTTCAGTACCACTTGGTGCTTTCAATGAGGCGTCTTTTGCATCTCCGGCTTTGTCACCAAAGATTGCACGCAACAATTTTTCTTCAGGCGTTGGGTCACTTTCTCCTTTTGGAGTTATTTTACCTATAATAATGTCGCCTTCTTTTATTGAAGCTCCTATTCTGATAATACCATTTTGATCTAAATCTTTTGTAGCTTCTTCACTTACATTAGGAATATCTGGCGTTAATTCCTCTTCTCCTAATTTAGTATCCCTAACTTCTGTTTCAAACTCACTGATATGGATAGACGTAAATAAATCTTCTTTTACTACTTTTTCATTGATCACAATCGCATCCTCGAAGTTGTATCCTTTCCATGGCATGAACGCTACTTTAAGGTTTCTACCAAGTGCAATTTCACCGCCTTTAGTTGCATATCCTTCTGTTAAGAAATCTCCTTCGGCTACTTTCTGTCCTTTTATAACGGCAGGGCGTAAATTGATACATGTTTCCTGGTTAGTACGAACAAATTTGGTTAGCTTGTATACTTTCAAATCAGCTTCAAAGCTCACTAGTTGTTGTGTTTCAGAACGCTTATACCTAACATGTATTTCATTTGCATCTACAAATTCAACCAAACCATCTCCTTCTGCATGAATTTGAATCCTTGCATCACGAGCTGCTTTACCTTCTAAACCAGTACCAACAATTGGCACTTCAGGTTTTATAAGTGGAACAGCCTGACGTTGCATGTTTGATCCCATCAATGCACGGTTAGCATCATCATGCTCTAAGAAAGGAATTAACGAAGCGCTTAATCCTACAATTTGATTTGGAGCTACGTCCATATACTCAACTTCACCTTTATCTAAAATAGGGAAATCACCAGTTTGGCGCGACTTGATTCTATCTTCAACAAAGTTTCCTTTTGCATCTATGATAACGTTTGCCTGTGCGATTTTTGCAGTATCTTCTTCTTCAGCACTCAGGAAAGTTATTTTTTTCATATCCACTTTTCCATTATCAACTTTACGATATGGCGTTTCAATAAAGCCCATATCATTGATTTTGGCATGCACACACAAGGTAGAAATCAAACCAATGTTTGGTCCTTCTGGCGTTTCAATAGTACATAAACGACCATAGTGTGAATAGTGAACGTCACGAACTTCAAAACCAGCTCTTTCTCTACTTAAACCGCCGGGTCCAAGTGCGGAGATACGACGCTTATGCGTGATCTCACTCAAAGGATTTGTTTGATCTAAAAATTGAGACAATTGAGATGTACCAAAAAATGAATTGATAACAGAAGATAAAGTTCTTGCGTTAATCAAATCTACTGGTGTAAATACTTCGTTATCTCTAACGTTCATTCTTTCACGGATTGTTCTAGCCATACGAGCCAAACCAACTCCAAACTGAGCATACAATTGTTCTCCCACTGTACGAACACGTCTGTTACTTAAATGATCAATATCATCAACTTCACTTTTACCATTCGTTAATAATACAAGGTATTTAACAATGGAAATAATATCTTCTTTTGTTAATACTTTTTTATCTAAAGGATAATTTAATCCTAGGCGACGATTAATCTTGTAACGACCAACTTCTCCAAGATCATAGCGTTTATCACTAAAAAATAATTTATCAATAATTCCTCTAGCGGTTTCATCATCAGGGGCATCTGCTCCACGCAATTGCTTGTAGATGTGCTGAACGGCTTCTAATTCACTATTTGAAGTGTCTTTATTTAGCGTGTTGTAAATAATTGCATAATCACCACTCACTTCTTCTTTTTGAATGAAAACACTTTTTGCTTCCATTTCAATAATAAGCTTAATGTTATTTTCATCTAACACCGTATCTCTTTCAAGAATAATTTCATTTCTTTCAAGAGAAACTACTTCACCTGTATCTTCATCAACAAAATCTTCTACCCATGTACGTAATACACGTGCGGCTAATTTTTTTCCGATATGTTTTTCTAATGTTTTTTTATCTGTTTTTACTTCATCTGCCATTCCGAATAATTCCAGAATATCTTTATCGGTTTCGAAACCAATAGAACGAAGTAAGGTAGTTACGGGGAACTTCTTTTTACGATCGATATAAGCAAACATTACGTTGTTAATATCTGTTGCAAATTCCATCCAAGCTCCTTTGAAAGGTATCACTCTTGCTGAATAAATTTTTGTGCCATTTGGATGCACTGATTGACCAAAGAAAACCCCTGGCGAACGATGCAATTGACTTACTACTACCCTTTCAGCACCATTAATAACAAAAGTACCTCTTGGTGTCATGTAAGGAATATTTCCCAAAAACACATCTTGAACTATCGTTTGGAAATCAACGTGCTCTTCATCATTACAGCTCAACCTAAGTTTTGCTTTTAATGGAACAGCGTGCGTTAATCCTCTTTCGATACATTCTTCAATAGTATAGCGTGGAGGATCTACGAAATAATCTAAGAACTCTAACACGAATATATTTCGCGTATCCGTAATAGGGAAATTTTCCTTAAATACTCGGAAAAGCCCTTCAACATTACGTTTATCGGGTGTCGTTTCTAATTGGAAAAAATCTTTAAAGGATTGAATCTGGATTCCCAGCAAATCAGGTTGTTCTGCTATAAGTTCAACTTTCCCGAAATTGATACGTTTAGCAGCGGTTGTTTTAGTTGCAGACATATGTAAATTAAAACGTTTAGTGTAGGTCTTTAAAATAGGGAATATGGGCATAAGCCTATAATCCCAAATTAAAGGACGGCGAAGTTAGGAAATAAATGTCAGAATTACACTATAAAAATTCTAAATTTTGTGATTTTGGTAAGATTTTTGATAAAATTTTGTGAAATGACAGTTTGACCTTGAAAATATCTAATTTTCACACCAATAATACAATTATATGACATATTATACATATACGAATCTTTGAAAGATGTGATTATATTTTTAGTTTTATATTGACGATCATATGAAGTGAAGAAAACAAAAAGAATAAATTTCTTTCTACATTTTCCATTTATTTAATCCAATAAAAAAACCCTCCAAAATGTGGAGGGTTTAGAAACAAATTATTCTTTGAATTAAGCGATTTCAACTTCAGCACCTGCTTCTGTTAATTTTGCTTTTAAATCTTCTGCTGTTGCTTTATCAACACCTTCTTTAACTGGTTTTGGAGCACCATCAACTAAGTCTTTAGCTTCTTTAAGACCCAATCCTGTTAAGTCTTTTACGATTTTAACGACTGCTAATTTGTTTGCACCACCGCTCTTCAATATTACATTGAATGAAGTTTTTTCTTCAGCAGCAGCAGCACCACCACCATCGCCACCACTCATTACTACTGTAGCTGCAGCTGGTTCGATACCGTATTCTGTTTTTAAGAATTCTGCTAATTCTTGTACTTCTTTTACTGTTAAGCCTACTAATTTTTCAGCTAATACTTTTACGTCTGCCATTTTGTTTGAATTTTTACCGCCTTCATTGTTTATCACTCCGGCGGAGATTAAAAAAATTGTTTATTGCCTTTTGTTTACCATCCGGCCAGGTATATTTTTTGTAATATTAAGCTTCTGCAGTTGGTTCTTCAGGAGCAGCTGCTACTTCTGGAGCGGCGGCGGCTTCTACTGTAACTTCAGGCACGGGCGCTTCTGCTACTGGAGCGTCGACAACTGGAACTTCTTCTGCAGCTTTAGCATTATCCTTGTTTTCCAAAGCTCCTAATACACGTTGAATAGGAGATTGTAATAAACCAATAATTTCTCCGATAAGCTCATTCTTAGTTTTAAGTTGTGTAAGTGCTTTTAGTTGATTATCACCTACAAAAACATCTCCATTAATAAATGCCGCTTTTAATATTGGCCTTTCGTTATTATTCTCTTTACGAAAACCACTGATAATTACAGCTGGATCTTTTGGATTTTCGCTGAACATCAAAGCGGTTACTTTGTGCAAAGAATCATACACTCCAGCATACTTTTCTGCATCTATGCTTTCTAATGCTTTTTTAATTAAAGTGTTTTTAGCCACTTTCATTTCTACTTGCTTGCTGAAACATACTCCACGTAATTTTCCAACTTGCGCAACCGTTAAACTTTCGGTATCGGTAATGTAGAAGTTATTGTATTGAGAGAATTTGCCTTTCAGCAATTCTATCACTTCATTTTTCTCTTGCTTTGTCATAACAAATATTTTTTCCCAGGTTATTCACCCAAGCGATTGAGATTTAGTTTTGAACAGATTTTGTATCTACAGCTATGCCTGGGCTCATTGAGCTAGCCATGCTAACGCCTTTTAGGTAAAGTCCTTTTGAACTTGCAGGCTTTAATTTAATGATAGCATTGATGAATTCCTGAGAATTTTCAGCAATTTTTTCAGATGAAAAACTCACACGTCCTACTGAAGCATGAATAATTCCAACTTTATCAACTTTGAAAGCGATTTTACCACCTTTCAAGTCGTTTACTGCACCTGCCACATCATTAGTTACCGTACCAGTTTTTGGATTCGGCATTAAATTACGAGGTCCTAATACTTTACCTAACTTACCAATTTTCGGCATCACAGAAGGTGTGGCAACAATAACATCAATGTCAGTCCACCCACTTTCTATTTTTGCAATATACTCATCTAGTCCTACAAAGTCTGCTCCAGCTGCGGTAGCTTCGGATTCTTTATCAGGCGTACACAATACCAACACTTTCTTCGTTTTACCAGTACCGTGAGGTAATGATACGGTGCCGCGTATAGCCTGATCTGCTTTCTTTGGATCCACGCCTAAACGAACATGAAGATCAACAGAACTATCAAATTTTGTTGTATTAATTTCTTTAACTAAAGACGATGCCTCCTTAAGCGTATAAGCTTTGTTGGCGTCAACCTTAGCATTTGCTATTTTTCTTTTTTTAGAGATCATTGTTAAAAAAATTTATTGTTTCGAAATATTCGAAACAGGTTGACGATTAATTATTTTCCCAAGGGGCTTTTCCATCTACAGTTAAACCCATACTACGAGCAGTTCCTGCTACCATGCTCATTGCGCTATTTAGCGTAAAAGCATTTAAGTCGGGCATTTTATCTTTTGCGATTTCTTCCACTTGAGCCCAAGTAACTTTACCCACCTTTACACGGTTAGGCTCTTTACTTCCGCTGGTAATTTTAGCGGCATCCATCAACTGTACTGCAGCTGGAGGAGTTTTAATAATAAATTCGAATGATTTGTCTGCGTACACTGTAATCAATACAGGTAACACTTTTCCGGGTTTATCTTGAGTTCTTGCATTAAACTGCTTACAGAACTCCATGATGTTAATACCCTTTGAACCAAGCGCGGGACCAATCGGTGGCGCTGGGTTGGCTTGTCCTCCTTTACATTGGAGCTTCACATAGCCGGTGATTTCTTTTGCCATTTTTTTACTTTTTTTGGTGATAACGTGTTGGTAATTACCAGCACTCCCAAATTCATCCTTGTGGGATAAATTCTAATAAAGAACTAATTGGGGCAGCAAAGCTACAAACTAATTATGAATTATTCAAAAAAAAACGATCCAATTTCGATGGATCGTTATAAAAAGTTGACATTTTTTGAATTAGGCGATTTTTTCTACTTGCATATAACTAAGCTCAACCGGGGTAGCCCTACCGAAGATTTTCACCTGAACCCTTAATTTTTTCTTTTCATCACTTACTTCTTCAATAGTTCCATTAAAGTCATTAAATGGACCATCAATGATTTTAATTGTTTCACCTACGATAAAAGGCTCACTCATTGTAACGCCACCGATATCACTCATTTCATCCATTTTGCCCAGCATTTTATTCACTTCAGACTTTCTTAGGCAAATGATATTTCCTTTAGACCCTTTTCCATCAGTAAGAAAATGCATCACATTACTGATATTGCTGACATGCTGAATAATATCATCACTTAGTTTATTATCGGCTACTTCCATCATGATATAACCAGGATAGAAGTTACGCTCACGCATTACTTTCTTTCCATTCAATACCTTGTATACCTTCTCAACAGGTAGGAATATTTGTTTAATTACTTTATCCCAGCCATTACGGATAATATCTTTATCAAGATATTCTTTTACTTTTCTCTCCTTACCACTCACAACCCTGAGTACATACCACTTTGATTCCTTGGCGGCTTTTTCGATTTTTTCTGTTGGTATTATTTCTTGCATAATTATTTAAATAAAGAGTAAATAAATTTCATAGACCCACTTGCCAGAAAATCCATAATGGCAACGATAGCGGTTATGAATAAAGTAGCCCCCAATACAATCATTGTTGATTGTTGAAGTTGTTCCCATTTAGGCCAACTCACTCTCTCTACCAATTCCTGATAAGACTCTTTTAAAAAAACTGTAAACTTGTTCATATTTTTCGTTTAAAACGTTTGATGGTTTAATTCATTTAAGCATGTTAATCTATACCTCCAAAACAAAACCATTGAATCTATGTTAATCTGCACGGGCACTAGGATTCGAACCTAGATCAAAGGTTTTGGAGACCCGTATGCTGCCGTTGCACCATGCCCGTAGAAAGCTAAAAGCTATCCCGATACGATCAGGACAGCTTTTAGTTTTATTATTGCAAAGATAAGTTTTATCTTTTACAATCGCTTTTTACAATTGCAAAAAGCTTATTTTATTATTTCAGTAACCTGACCTGCTCCAACTGTACGACCACCTTCACGTATTGCAAATTTCAATCCTTTTTCCATTGCAATTGGCTGAATTAATGTTACAGTTAAGTTGGTATTATCTCCAGGCATAACCATTTCAGTACCAGCATTCAAAGTTACTTCTCCAGTAACGTCTGTAGTACGGAAATAGAATTGAGGACGATATTTATTAAAGAATGGAGTATGACGTCCACCTTCTTCTTTGCTTAACACGTAAACTTCACCTTTGAAATCTGTATGCGGCGTAATAGTTCCTGGCTTGCAAAGAACCATTCCACGACGGATTTGAGTCTTTTCAATACCACGTAATAATAAACCAGCATTATCACCAGCTTCTCCTTCGTCAAGTAATTTCTTAAACATTTCCACTCCAGTAACGGTAGAGGCTAATGGTTTTTCTTGTAATCCAACGATTTCGATAGCTTCTCCTACTTTGATACGACCTCTTTCGATACGTCCTGTAGCCACTGTTCCACGACCAGTGATAGAGAATACATCTTCCACACTCATTAAGAAAGGTAAATCCACTAATCTTGGAGGTAAAGGAATGTAGCTGTCTACAGCATCCATCAACTCGTCTATTTTAGCAACCCATTTTTCTTCACCAGCAAGAGCGCCTGTTGCAGAACCTTGAATAATCGGTGTTTTGTCGCCATCAAAACCATAAGAAGTTAACAACTCACGGATTTCCATTTCAACTAACTCTAATAATTCAACATCATCAACAAGATCAACCTTGTTCATGAATACAACAATCTGAGGAACACCTACCTGACGAGCAAGAAGGATATGCTCTTTTGTTTGAGGCATAGGTCCATCAGTAGCCGCAACCACAAGAATAGCTCCATCCATTTGAGCGGCACCTGTAATCATGTTTTTTACATAATCAGCGTGACCCGGACAATCTACGTGAGCGTAGTGACGAGAAGCTGTTGCGTATTCTACGTGAGCAGTGTTGATAGTGATACCTCTTTCTTTTTCTTCAGGAGCACCATCGATGTCATCGTAATTTTTTTTCTCCGCTAAACCTTTTTTTGACAAAACATCGGTTATAGCGGCTGTAAGTGTTGTTTTTCCATGATCTACGTGACCGATG
>CANICR010000046.1 GCA_947466405.1 Chitinophagaceae bacterium
AAAAATCATCAAATGCTTGTTCATTGTTTTTTTCTACTGCTTTCTTATAAGCTAAATCCTGACAAATATCAGTCGCTTCTTGTATTTGTTTGGCCTCAGGGTATTTTTCTGCAAAGGCTTCTAGAGACTCAATTGTATTGGTTTTTTTGGCAATATCAAACTCGAATTGATGAAGGCTTACTGTTGCTGTAATTATAAAATTTGAGTTTGGCCTTCTTTTTAAATATTGTATTATTTCATTGGGCGAGGATGTTGAAATAATTCTTACCAATTCGATACTATCTCTTAAGTTTTCGGAGATTTTATAATTAAGATTATTTGGGTATTTGTCAAGAAAATCATTAATTTTTTCTTCGTTTTTATTATCACAATATTTATGAAATGCATTGTTTTCGAAATCATTAATGAGGGCTGATGTGTTCAATTCGCAAAAGTCAAGTTCTTTACAAATTTTTTCTTTTTCTTTCGGAGTTAATTTAGCAAGCTCGTCAATACACAGTTTTAAATAAAAATTTGCAGAATCAATTGTATTGGTATTTTCGGCGAATTCGTTATTGAACAAAAATTTTAAATATAAATATGAGGCATTCGCTCCTTCCTTTTTCAGGTAGGAATCCAGTTTTTCAAAAGCGACATCATATTTTTTATCAGCTATTGCTTCTTTTGCTTGTTTAAGGTATTTAAATTGGGCGTTAGAAAATAAACATAGCAGCTGGATAGTAACTATAAAAAAACATTTTTTCATTATGATCTTTTTACTTCATTAAAAGTTAGCAATATAAATATTAATTAATAAAATTTCAATAATCGTTCATTTGAATTAATATGAGCTGTCATTTACAGTTAAAGAGCCACAGCTTTATCAGACTATACTGAGCATTCAATTAACTGTTATTAATTTTTAATAGATGATATTTTTTGTATTTAAACTAAGTTAAATATTATTTTTTGTGACGCAAAAAAGGTGGTCAAGATTGACCACCTTCTATGTGTAATTATTTACTGCTGTTTATACCAAATCGAAACGATCTAGATTCATCATCTTTACCCATACTGCTACAAAATCACGAACAAATTTTTCTTGGGCATCTTCACAAGCATATACCTCAGCAAGGGCACGCAATTCCGAATTGGATCCAAAGATGAGATCTACGCGAGTTGCTGTCCATTTTTTTTCTCCTGTTTTGCGATCTGTTCCTTCAAAGATGTCCTGTGTATCATTTGTGGCATTCCACTTTGTTCCAAAATCTAATAAATTCACAAAGAAATCGTTTGTTAGCATTTCTGGGCGCTTAGTAAATAAACCATGTGATGACTGATCAGCATTCGTATTCAATACGCGCATGCCGCCAAATAAAACTGTCATTTCAGGTGCCGTAAGCGTAAGTAGTTGAGCTTTGTCAATCAACATTTCTTCAGCAGACAATGTAAATTTCTTCTTCGTGTAATTACGAAATCCGTCTGCGTTGGGTTCAAGCACGGCGAAAGAATCTATATCAGTCTGTACTTGTGTAGCATCTGCACGACCAGGTGTAAAAGGAACATACATAGAATGTCCTGCATTTTTAGCAGCTTGTTCAATACCAACACCACCACCCAATACAATTAAATCAGCCAACGAAACAGCTTTACCTTCTGCTTGTGCTTGATTAAATTCTTTTTGTACTTGTTCCAATTTGTCTAACACTGTTCCTAACTGAGTAGGATTGTTCACAGCCCAGTATTTTTGAGGGGCCAAGCGAATACGAGCTCCATTAGCCCCACCACGTTTATCAGAACCACGGAAAGTAGAAGCTGAAGCCCAAGCGGTTGATACTAACTGAGATACAGATAATCCAGTAGCAAGGATTTGTTGCTTTAATATTTCTACATCTTTATCATTAATAACAGGATGGGTTACACTAGGTATAGGGTCTTGCCAAATCAACACTTCTTTGGGCACTTCAGGGCCTATATAACGAGAATGAGGACCCATATCTCTATGTGTTAACTTAAACCAGGCGCGCGCAAACGCATCAGCAAACTGATCTGGATGTTCAAAAAATCTTCTTGATATTTTCTCATAAGCAGGGTCTACTCTAAGTGCAAGATCGGTCGTTAACATCGTAGGCGCATGACGCTTTGATGAATCATGTGCATCGGGTACTGCATTGGCACCAGCGTTTGCTTTTGGTTTCCATTGTTGTGCACCAGCAGGACTTTTTGTCAATTCCCATTCATACCCAAATAGGTTTTCAAAATAATTATTACTCCATTTAGTAGGGGTGGTAGTCCATGCTCCTTCTAAACCGCTTGTGATAGTATCGCCTGCATTTCCACTGCCAAAGGAATTTTTCCAACCAAGTCCTTGCTCTTCAATACTTGCTGCGGCAGGTTCGCGACTTACATACTTACCCGGATCTGCAGCACCATGCGTTTTACCAAAAGTATGTCCGCCGGCAATTAAGGCAACTGTTTCTTCATCATTCATGGCCATCCTTCCAAATGTTTCACGAATATCACGAGCTGCTGCTATCGGATCAGGATTACCGTTAGGTCCTTCTGGATTAACATAAATCAATCCCATTTGAACAGCCGCTAATGGATTTTCTAGTTCACGATCTCCGGAATAGCGTTTGTCTGCCAACCATTCCTTTTCAGCACCCCAATAAATATCTTCTTCTGGTTCCCACACATCTTCGCGGCCTCCGGCAAATCCAAATGTTTGAAAACCCATAGATTCCAAAGCACAATTTCCTGCGAGAATCATTAAATCGGCCCAAGATATTTTTTTACCATACTTCTTTTTAATTGGCCATAGTAATAAACGTGCCTTATCTAGATTTGTATTATCCGGCCAACTGTTCAATGGAGCAAACCGTTGTGTACCAGTGCCTCCTCCTCCTCGCCCATCAGATATGCGGTATGTGCCGGCGCTATGCCAGGCCATTCTGATAAAGAAAGGACCATAATGACCATAATCGGCAGGCCACCAATCCTGAGAAGTAGTCATTACTTCGAAAATATCTTTTTTTAGTGCATCGAAATCAAGGCTATTAAATTCAGCCGCATAATTAAAGGTTTCTCCCATTGGGTTCGAAAGGGAAGAATGTTGACGAAGCACATTTAATTTTAATTGATTGGGCCACCAATCACGATTACTTGTACCACTTCCAGCGCTTTGCTTGAGCATACCGCTAGTAAAGGGGCATTTAGCTTCAGTACTATTTTGAGCCGATGAATGCTCTGGTGCTTTATTTGACATTTTATATACTTTAGTGAATAAATTAGTTGACAAAGTTATGGCAATCACCTTAAACTAATTATCTCAACAAGCATAATTATATATTTTCTCAAAATAGAAGAAGCATTTTTTACATTTGAATTTCCTTACACATTTTAGCTGCCTTTAAACAAGCTGCTGAACAATCTTTTGCGGCTTTCATGTCTTTCATATCACATTCTTTAGCGCAAATTTCGCACATCTTCGCACATAGGTTACACATTTCCTTTACACAACTGCTATTTAATTGCATTAGCTGAATAGAGGATTTGCAAACAACTATGCACTCTTTACAATATTGAATACATTTCATAAGCTTTGGATTGTTAGCAATAGAACAGGCCTTTACACAATTATTACTGGTAAAAATGACTTCATTAAAAGAGGGGATACAATCTTTGTACTTTTCCACTTTAACAACTTCATTGCCTGAAACTTTCTTCTTAGTTTCAAATGGTTTCACAGCAGCAAATGTGACTACACTTACTAATAACAATACGATTAATTTTTTCATTTTTTTGATTTTTAATTTTAAAATTATTTTTCGACTACAAAATAAATAGACTGTATTTTTATTTTTACTGACGGCAATCCTAATGCACTATGATTATTGTAAAATTGAATAAAAGAAATACCTTTTTTGATCTAAATATTTTACTAATTTTATAGCAATTAAACCCATTAACAATGAATTTCTTTCATGTTGTCAATAGAAAATCGCTAATGAAAATCTCTTTTCTAGCAGTAGTATACTCTGTTTTATTTTTTTCATGCAAAAAAAGTACAGAGAATGTTACACCAACCCCCAGCGGAACTTTTACATTATCTAGTATTGCCGTGACAAATGGAATGCTGTTAGATGCCTATAAATGTGAGCCGAAAGTAAATGGCAAGGAAAAATCAATACCATTAGCATGGACAAATGCGCCAGCAAGTGCAAATGCTTTTGCGATTACAATGATTCACTATCCAAATGCAAACGACAGCAGTGTATATAATAGTTATTTAGAGTTATGGGGGATTGACAAATCGGTTACAGAAATACCTTATGGCCAGGCAGATAAAGGGCCTTGGTTTATGGGGCCTAATAAAGATACAAATACAATATCCTACACATCACCTTGCTCACAGGGATCTGGAACACACAGGTATACTATAACGATTTTCGCACTATCGGCAACGCCTGCCAGCTTGCCAAAACAAAGCTCATTAGCAGTGACATATAGTGTTTTAAAAAATGCACTTTCGACGGTAACAATTATTGACAAAGCCACCTTGGTTTTTGATAGTGTCACACCATAAAAAAGCGAAAATCTATTGATGATACACATTGGTCGTCAGCCACTCTTTACTCCAATACAATTGTAGGAGTAAACAACAAGCCGTCTTATACTAATTTTATAGTTATTTTTGATGATGGCAATAAAGATGCCATATTTATATGGTCTACTAATTTATTATTAGACAACCTAGTGTTGTTGCGAAAAAAGATAGAATAATAACGTAGACGTATATTCTAAAATTTAACCCAATCCTATTTCCTGATGTAAAGATGGAATTTCCACATCTACAAATCCTTTGCGAATTAATCTTTTTTGGAAATCTACCTGCACAGGATATTCTCCATGAACAATAAATATTTTTTTTACCTTTTTGGGATCCTGACAAGCAAGGAATTGACACAAATCATCATAGTCGCCATGAGCACTCATGCTCCGCATTTCAGCAATCTCAGCGTTTACTTCATGCGGTTTTCCAAAAATGTTAACCTCTTTGGGTTTATGTTTTAGTCTGCCGCCTAAAGAACGTGGCTCGCAATAACCGGTTAGTAATATGGTATTCTTACTATTTTCAATATTATTACTTATGTGATGCTTCACCCTTCCTGCTTCAGCCATGCCGCTTGCAGAAATAATGACACATGGATTTTTATAATAATTGAGCATCTTAGATTCATCTACTGATTTTACAAATTTTAATCCTTTAAAATCAAAAGGATCATTATCACTCTGTAAAACTTTTTGAATCCTCGCATTAAAATATTGAGGATAGCTTTTAATAATTTGAGTGGCTTTTGTACTTAAAGGACTATCCACAAAATATTCTAAATTTGGTAATTTGTTTTCAAGCTCTAGTTGATTTAATGCGTACAATATTTCCTGTGTTCTACCTACACTAAATGCTGGTATGATTAGTTTTCCTTTCTTTTTTAAGCAGGTGTGTTCTACCCATTTTAATAATATATCTGTAGAGGGCTGATGTTCATCATGGAGGCTATTACCATAAGTAGACTCTAGCAAAATGTAATCTGCTTGAGGAAAAACAGCTGGAGATTTTAAAATAATATCTCTGTACCTACCCACATCACCACTGAAAGTGAGGGTTGTCTTTTTTCCATTTTCATTTATTCTCAAGTGCACAGCTGCACTGCCTATGATATGCCCCACATCTGTATAACAAAATTCAAAATGCTCATCTATTTTATGCCAATTATTGTAATCTACTGTTTCAAAATGATCTGCAGCAATTAGCGCATCTTCCGTAGTATAAAGTGGCTTTAGATAAGGCAATCCTAACAACGCTCTTTTTTTATTTTCGTATTTCACATCCGACTCTTGTATTCCGGCAGAATCTTCCATCAATACTTTTGCCAAATCTTTAGTTGCTGGCGTAGCATACACTTTACCGTTATACCCTTCTTTAATCAACTTTGGGATTAACCCACAATGATCAATATGAGCATGTGACAAAATCATATAATTAACCTCCGAGGGATTAAACCCGAAGGAGCTATTCAGCTCGGCTGTATCCTGCCCCATTCCTTGAAAAAGGCCACAATCAAGTAATAGTTTTTTTCCGTTGGTAAGTGTGATTAGATGCTTCGATCCGGTAACGGTTCGAGCTGCGCCATGAAATGCTATTTTCATTTTTTTTATTTGTAGTAAGGTACGTAATAATAAGGACTGATTACCCATTAATTGCCATCCAAGCCATCATGCCTATTCCGTGTTCAATAGCGCCCTCGTCAATATTAAAAGTGGGCGTATGAACATTGCTGGTTATATTTTTTTCTTTATTGCCGGCGCCTAATCTAAAAAAACAACCAGGAATTTTATGCGAATAGTAAGCGAAATCTTCTGCACCCATTCTTAATTCTGTTTCAAACACATTTTCTGCGCCGGCATATTTTAATGCTAACAACTTCGCTTCTTCTGATAATTGTACATCATTAAAAACAAAAGGATAACCTACATCAATTTTAACATCTACTTCCGCGCCTAAAGAATGAACCAACTCGTTAGTTTGTTGAATAATTAATTCGTGTGCTTTGAAACGCCATTGTTCATTCATCGCCCTAAATGTACCCATCAGTTTTACTTCTGCAGGAATGACATTAGTAGTATTGCCACCATTTATTGCAGTAATAGACAACACAGAAGGATTGAAAGGGTCGTTATTTCTGCTAATAATTTGTTGTAAGCTAATAATTAAATGCGAAGCAATTAAAATAGAATCGGCGGTAAATTGCGGTGCGGCAGCATGCCCGCCTTTACATTTAATGGTAATATAAATTTCATCTGCACTTGCCATCACCATACCTCCTCTAAAACTAAACTGCCCTACTTCCATGCCGGGATGAACGTGTAAAGCAAATATTTTTTGTGGAGCGGGATTTTCGAGCACTCCTTCTTTAATTAATAAACTAGCTCCTCCAGGATTTTTTTCTTCGCCTGGTTGAAAAATTAATTTTACAGTCCCTTCCCACTCTTCTTTTGTGTCATTTAAAATTTTTGCAGCACCCAATAAGCAAGTTGTGTGAACATCATGACCGCAGGCATGCATCACACCTTCCTTTAATGATTTATACGGAACTTCATTTGTTTCTGTAATGGGCAATGCATCCATATCTGCGCGCAACGCAACCACTCTTTTATCTGGATTTTTTCCTTTTATCAAACCAACCACGCCGGTTGTAGCCATTACCTCAAAAGGCACACCCCATGCTGCTAATTTCTCTTGAATGAATTTAGACGTTTCAAATTCTTCATAACTCAACTCGGGATTGGCATGCAAGTGATGACGAACACCAATGAATTCGGTGGCATATTTTTTTGCGAGATTTTTTATTTTGTCTAGCATTGTAAATCTTATGAATAATCTAATAGTTCGAAAATGTATTCTTTGAAGAATAAGAAAAAATTACTCTTCAGTAGTAGTTTTGACTGCCGGCTTAAGCTCTATTTTTTCAGGCATTACATAAATATTTCCGGGTACAATATTCATGCCGAGAATCTGTATTTTAAATTTCTCAGCTTCCTCTTTGTTAATAAAATTTCCAACTTTTATTTTTATATAGGGGGAAACAAATGCCATATATATTTTCTGATCAGGGAATTGCTGCAATAAAGTTGTTCTTAAATTCATTGCCGCCACACGATCTGTAGTATTTATTACCGAGAGCCTATAACCATCGACAATTTGTGTTTTATATGAAAGACTATTATTATATTCAGCCATTTTTCTGCCTAGCATATCTACCCTTTCATCTTTATGAATGATATAACTTCCATTAGCACTTGTATCGCTGATCATTTCTTGCGCAAAACTTTTCGCAAGTATAAAATTAACTATTATGAATATGATTATATGTTTCATGTTTTTTCTTTGAAATAAAATCAGGCTTCTTTACCATGACATTGTTTAAACTTTTTTCCGCTACCACATGGGCATGGATCATTTCTGCCAGTTTTTGGTTCCACTCTTACTGGTTCTTGTTTAATTGGCGAAGATGGATCAAAGTAGTCTTTTTCATTTGCAGCATAATCTTGTCCACTAGCATCAATTTCTGCCTTGTTAATATTCATCTTACTCATGTCTGTTTTCCTTTCTTTTCCTTCTCTGATTTGTTCTGTATTATTTTGTTCCATTGGTATTCCAGCATGACTTAAAAAACCCACAATGCCTTTATTTACCTGATCATTCATTTGCTTAAATGCAGCATAGGCTTCTATTTTATATATCACCAATGGGTCTTTTTGTTCATAGCCTGCCGTTTGTACACTATGGCGCAAATCGTCCATTGCACGCAAATGTTCTTTCCAAGCATCATCAATTAATGCCAATGTAATATTTCTTTCTAACGCACTCATTAATTCCTTTCCGTCTGTTTCAAAATATTTATCAAGCTTCACAATAGCATTTACGCCCTTTTTGCCATCAGTAAAGGGCACCGATACATTTTCAATATGGCCACCTTGTTCTTTTTTAATCTTATAAATAATGGGAAGCGTTTGTTTAACAATCGTATTTTTTTTCTGATTATAATGCGCCATTACTTCAGTATACAACATCATAGCTAATGTTGATTCGATTTCTTTATCTAAATCTTCTTTAGACATTGAAACGTCGATACCAAAGTTTTTTATAGCGGCTAATTTAAAATCTTCGTAATTATTGGACTCTTTATATCCATAAATCAATCCTTCTCCAACTGCATAAAAAGCATTGTCTAAATCAAGTGCCAATCTTTCTCCAAACAAAGCATGATTTCTTCTGCCATACACAACATTCCGTTGCTTATTCATTACATCATCATATTCGAGTAGGCGTTTCCGTATGCCGAAATTATTTTCTTCTACTTTTTTCTGAGCGCGTTCAATACTTTTAGTAATCATACTGTGCTGAATAACTTCGCCTTCTTTATATCCCATTCTATCCATCAGGCTTGCAATTCTTTCACTTCCAAACATACGCATCAAGTCATCTTCTAGGGAAACGAAAAAGTTTGTAGTACCCGGATCTCCTTGTCTTCCTGCGCGACCTCTCAACTGCCTGTCTACGCGTCTACTTTCATGGCGCTCTGTTCCAATGATGGCAAGTCCTCCAGCATCTTTTACTCCAGGTCCTAATTTAATATCAGTACCACGACCAGCCATATTTGTTGCAATGGTAATCGCCCCTGCCAACCCTGCTTCTGCTACAACCTGAGCTTCTTTAGAATGTTGTTTGGCGTTTAAAACATTGTGGGGAATATTTTTCTGCTTCAGCATCCGGCTAAGCAATTCACTTACTTCAACAGAGGTCGTTCCTACCAATGAGGGCCTGCCCGCCAAACGCAAAGCTTCTATTTCATCAATAACAGCTTTGTACTTTTCTCTTTTAGTTTTGTATACTTTATCCTGTTCATCTTTTCTAATGGCAGGAACGTTGGTAGGGATTGTTACTACTTCTAATTTATAAATACTCCACAATTCTGCTGCTTCAGTCTCCGCGGTACCTGTCATACCCGCTAGTTTGTGATACATTCTGAAATAATTCTGTAATGTAACGGTGGCGTATGTTTGAGTAGATGCTTCTATTTTAACACTCTCTTTTGCTTCTAACGCCTGATGCAATCCATCAGAGTACCTTCTTCCATCAAGAATACGACCCGTTTGTTCATCAACAATTTTAACCGCTCCATCCATTACAACATATTCAATGTCTTTATCAAAAAGGGTATACGCTTTTAATAATTGCTGAACAGTATGAATGCGCTCTGCTTTCAAAGCGTACTCATTTAATAAGCTATCTTTTAATTGAGCTTTTTCTTCCGGAGTCGACGAAGTAGATTTTTCAATTGACGTTAATTTGGTAGCTATATCTGGCAGCACAAAGAATTCAGGATCTTCACCGCTTCTGGTAATCAGGTTCAATCCCTGATCTGTTAAATCTACCGAATTGTTTTTTTCGTCAATTACGAAAAATAATTCAGCATCTACTTTTGGCATTTCTTTTTTCTGATCAGCAAGGTAATAGTTTTCACTTTTTTGAAGCTTAACCCTCATGCCTGGCTCACTCAAAAACTTAATAAGCGCACTATTTTTTGGCAATCCGCGATGAGCACGCATTAAAGCCAGCCCACTATCTTTAGGGTCGTCATTATTCTCTGCGATTTTCTTCTTGGCTTCATTTAAGAACTGATTAACCACTTTCTTTTGAGCTTCCACTAGTTTTTCAATTCTTGGCTTTAGATCAAAAAACTGTTGAATGTTATCACTATGGCCAATTGGACCACTAATGATTAAGGGCGTTCTGGCATCATCAATCAATACACTATCCACTTCATCAACCATTGCGAAATGATGTTTACGTTGCACCATTTCATCTGGTCGATGCACCATATTATCTCTTAAATAATCAAATCCAAATTCATTATTGGTTCCGTAGGTGATATCTGCATTATATGCTTTACGGCGATTATCACTATTGGGCTCATGTTTATCGATACAATCAACCCGCAACCCAAGCCATTCGAAAATTGGGCCATTCCATTCACTATCTCTTCTTGCCAAGTAATCATTCACTGTAACTATATGAACCCCTTCTCCAGCCAATGCATTTAAATATGCTGGCAATGTGCTAACTAGCGTTTTACCTTCACCGGTAGCCATCTCCGAAATTCTCCCTGAATGTAACACCGTTCCACCTATTAACTGAACATCATAGTGAACCATATTCCATTTTACTATATTCCCTGCTGCATTCCATGAGTTTTTATACACAGACTTATCCCCTATAATTTTTATATGCTCTTTTTTTACAGCCAACTCTTTATCAAGATCCGTTGCCGTTGATTCCATATTTTCATTCTCCTTAAACCTTCTGCCAGTTTCTTTTACCACAGCAAAAGCTTCAGGCAAAATTTGCAACAAAGCTTCTTCAATCTTCTGATCTCTTTCTTTTTTCAAAACATCAACTTCATTATAAATCAAATCTCTTCCATTAATATTGTCGGAAGACAATGATTCCGCCTCCGTATTTTTTGAAGCAATTAATTCGTTAATATCAGAAAGATGATGCTGAATGCGTGCTTTAAATTCATTCGTCTTTTCCCTAAGCTGGTCATTGGACAAGGATTGAAATTTTTCGAAAAACTCATTGATTTTTGCTACTTGAGGAAAAATTTTCTTGACGTCTTTTTCGCTTTTACTCCCTCCGAATAATTTTGATATAATACCTAACATATTTCCGTTTATTAATCTACGTTGATAAATGAATAATAATATTTTGTCAAATACAGTGCTACAATCATTTTATAGTCATATTGACAGTTGACAAAGGTAAACAACTTTGCATCTATTGCACCTATTTATAGTATAGATATCTTGAAAAATGATGGGATAATTATTTAAATTCGCATATTTTACTGCCTAATCTATTTTTTAGCCTATTAGGCACGATTATTTTGATCTCTTCCCCCCTTTTAAGTGTGTATAAAAAATGTAAAATATGTACTTGTGGTATAGGGCATTTGCACTACATTTGCACCTGAAAAATTGGTTACTTTCAGCGTAATATTTTTTGAACAAAATCAATAAATAGATTTCCATATGAGTGGTGCATTAAAAGAAGTTAGAAGTAGAATTAAAAGTGTTCAAAGTACACAACAGATAACGAAAGCGATGAAAATGGTAAGCGCTGCGAAACTTCGTCGTGCGCAAGATGCCATTACTCAAATGCGCCCATATGCCAAGAAATTGCAGGAAGTATTGAGCAATATCGTTACGAGTAGTAATGGCGATGTTTCTATGGAGCTTGCTTCAGAAAGAGCTGTTGAAAAGGTGCTGATTATTATTGTCACCAGTGATAGAGGACTTTGTGGTGGTTATAACAGTAATCTTATTAAGCTAGCCAAACAAAATATTAAGACAAAATTCGAGTCGCAATCTGCTAAAGGCAATGTTTTTGTTTTGCCAATTGGGAAAAAAGGATTTGAGCACTTTACAAAAAACGGGTTCAACGTAGTTAATGATTATTGGGATATTTTTTCAGACCTTCGATTTGAAAGGGTTCAAGCTGCTGCTAAGTATGCCATGGAAGCCTTTGCCTCAAAAGAGTACGACTTAGTGGAAATCATTTACAGTGAATTTAAAAACGCAGCCTCGCAGGTTTATACTTCAGAGCCCTTTTTACCTGTTCAAAAAGTAGCAACATCAGAAAACAATAAGAAAAAGTCTGACTTTATTTTTGAACCAGACCAACAGGTGTTAATTGATGAGTTGATGCCTAAGATTTTAAATACACAATTATACAAAGCTGTATTGGATGCTAATGCAAGTGAGCATGGCGCTCGTATGACGGCGATGGATAAGGCAAGTGAAAATGCAAATGAATTATTGAAATCTTTAAAAATAAGCTACAACCGTGCCCGTCAGGCTGCTATTACCACTGAATTAACTGAAATAGTAAGTGGCGCAGCGGCATTACAAGGTTAATGGATTTTCAAAAGAGCCCATTTGAAGGATTTTACAATAAATAAACTTATCTAACAGATTAATTAACCATGGAAATTTCTCAAATAATACCACATATTGAAGCTTTAATCTTTGCCAGTGATAAAGCATTGTCTTCTGAAGAAATAAACGAATTGGTTAATAATGCGCTAGGATTTATTGAAAACAGAGCAAGCTTAGATCAAGTGGAATCTGCGATTCAGGGGATTAAAGAAAAATACGATACAGAATTTTATGCGTTTGAATTAAAGCAAAGCGGCGGTGGATGGCAATTTCTAACTAAACCCGAATTTCACAAAACGGTAGCATTATTAAATGGCGATAAATTTTTAAAGCGCCTCTCTGCTGCATCTCTCGAAACGCTTGCCATCATTGCCTATAAGCAACCTATTACTAAAAGTGAAATAGAATCAATCCGAGGCGTTAATTGCGATTATGCTGTTCAGAAATTATTAGAAAAAGATCTAGTCATCATATCTGGTCGTAATGAAGACGCAGTTGGAAAGCCACTAATATATGCAACGTCTAAATCCTTTATGGATTATTTTGGAATTAATAACGCCAGCGAACTTCCGAAAATAAGTGAAGTGCTCATGGAGGAGTTAGTTAAAGCAACCGTAATAAATTCTACTGAAGAAAATGAAGGGATGATGACAACTCAAATAGAAGAAGTAGATGCTGCTAGCTTGCCAGATAGCATTATAGCGGAAACTTCAGAAGATGATAACTCATCAGACGACAACAATGAAACTTCTGCAGTATAAAAAATATTTTTAGTTATTATTAAAAGGCATTATAAAAATGCCTTTTTCTGTTTTATTTACAACCCTTCGGTTTGTGAAATTCAGCATTCAACTATTATTATCTCAAACGAATACAATTACTTGCAGACCGCTAAAAGAAAAGGGACGAATCTTCCCAATTAAAACCCTCTACTTCGGCTCAATTTCTTAAATT